>DATKAL010000482.1:0-2668 GCA_035498135.1 Anaeromyxobacter sp. | reverse complement strand
GGCGGTGCGGGCGAGGAGGGCCGGCAGGGTCCGCCCCTCGAAGCGGGAGACGGCGAGCGTCGGGTGGTCACCGGGCACGGCCGCAGCCTCGCCCCGCCCCGTCACCGGCCTGTCACGGCGTGGAGCGCACTCCCGCTCAGGCCTTCACCAGCAGCGCCGCAGCCTCGACGTGGTGGGTCTGCGGGAACATGTCCACCGGGACCACGGCCTCGAGGCGGTAGCCGGCCGCGGCGCAGTCGCGCAGGTCCCGGGCGAGGGTGGCCGGATCGCAGGACACGTAGACGGCCCGCGCGACGGCCAGGTCCCGGAGCGCCGTGCCGATCCCCTTCGCTCCCTCTCGCGGGGGATCGAGCAGCGCCGCCCCGAACCGTTTCCCCCCGCCGGGCTCCCGGGCGAGGGCGAGCGCCAGCCGGAGCGCGTCGCCGGCGAAGAAGCGGACCTTCCCGGCGCCCTGCTCGGCGAGGTCGGCCCGGGCGAGCTCGAGGGCGGGCCCCTGGACCTCCACCGCCGCCACCGCCCGGGCCCTGCCCGCGAGCGGGCCGGTGAAGTTGCCCGCCCCGCAGTGGAGCTCGAGCACCTCCTCACCCTCCGGGGCGAGCAGGCCGAGCGCCACCTCGACCAGGCGCGCGTTCGCGCCCCGGTTCGCCTGCTGGAACACGTCGGGCCGCGAGCGCTGGAGGCCGCGGCCGGGCTCGCCGGGGACGCGGGCGTGGCGCAGGACCGGCTCCCCCACCGTGGCGGGCGGTCCGCCCTCCGCCTGGAGGACCACCCCGACGAGCGGCGGCACCGCGGCGAGGAACGCCGAGGCCCGCTCCCGCGCCGCGGGCGTCACCTCGGGGAGGAGGAGCCAGGCCGCGCCCCGCCCCTCCTCCTCCGACCACTCCAGCGCCACCTCGCGGGGGGCGAGGCGGGCCGCGACCAGGGCCGGCCCGGCCGCCTCCCGGAGCGCGTCCAGGCCGGGGACGAGCAGGTGGCACTCCTCGAGCCGGACCGGCTCGTGGGAGCGCCGACGGAAGAAGGCGAGCCGCCCGCTCCCGCGGTCGAGGTGGAACTTGGCCCGCGAGCGGTAGCGGAGCGCCGCCGGCGACGGGACGATGGGGCGAGCCTGGTAGCTGCCCGGGGGGAAGCGCCCGATGCGCCGGAGCGCCTCGTGGACGGTCCTCGCCTTGGCGGCGAGCTGGGCGGCGTAATCGACGTGGAGCCATTCGCAGCCGCCGCACTCGCGGTCGGCGGGCGGCGTGCCGGGGGCGCCGGCCCGGGGTCCGAAGTGGCGGCACGGGGGGGCGACCCGCGCCGCCCCGGCCTCCTCGATCGCCACCAGGGTCCCGTGCGCCGGCCCTTCCCCGGCCGGCACCTCGGCGATCACCCGGTCGCCGGGGGCGGTGAAGGGGACGAAGACCGGACGGGCCCCGGAGCGTCCCACCCCCTCGCCGCCGGGGGCGAGATCGTCGATGGCGATGGGGAGGCGCACGGGCGGGATGGTAGCGCGCGGGGGCGGACCCCGCCGCCCCTCACGGCTCTTCGAGCCCGTGGCGCAGGCGCTCGACGAACGCCTCGAGCTCGCGGCGCTGGGGCTCGCCCAGGTCGGTGAACTCGACCGCCATCCCCGGGACCTGGTTGGCGTGGTTGTCGAACTCGGACACGCGCTTCACGCGACCGTTCAGGTGGTGCGGGAGGGCCGCGCCGGGGAGCTGGATCAGGATCCGCACCTCGGTCCCGACCGGGAAGGGCTTGCGGGTGTTGATGAAGAGGCCGCCCTGGCTGATGTTGGTGGCCCAGTCGGTGAGGAACGTCCCGACGCTCCGGTAGGCCACCGGGATCTCGTGGTGGAGCCGGACCGCGCGTCGCTTGTCGTCGGACGGACCCATCCCTCGAAAACTCTAGCAGGCGCCGCCGGGGGGGCCAAGGAGGAGCCGCACCGGGATCCCCCGGGTCGCCCCGAGCGCCGCGGCGGCGCTCCCCTCGCGCACCGCGAGCTCGACCCGGCCGCCGCTTCCCACCAGGGCGAGGAGCTCGCCCGGCGCCCCCTCCCCGAAGGTGCGCACGAAGCGAGCCGGCCGGCCGCCGGCGAAGGCGGCCGTCACCGGCCCGGTCAGATCGGCGACCCGGATCGAGGTGACGAGGTTCCCGAAGCCGTCGGCGCGGAGCGCCTCGCCCCGGAGCTCGTCCCCCGCCCGCACCGCCGCCGGCCAGGGCAGCCGGACCGGATCGCGGAGCTCCGGCCCGAGGGCCTCCGGGGCGCCGCCCCGGGCCAGGTGGGCGGCGGCCGGGGCGAACAGGTCGCGCCCGTGGAAGGTGGCGCTCCGCGGCGCGGGGAGGAGGGGGCCGGTGACGAGCTCTCGGACCGCGGCGCCCGGGCCGAGGAACGGGGTGAGGAGGCCGTTGTCCGGACCGACCAGGCGGCGCCCCTCGGGGTCGACGACGCAGAGCGCGCGGCGGACGGTCCCCACCCCCGGATCGACCACCGCCAGGTGGACCGCCTCGCGCGGGAACCAGGGCACGCAGGCCTCCAGGAGGAGCGCGCCGGCGAGGAGGTCGAAGGCCGGGACCTCGTGGGAGACGTCCACGATCCGCGCCTCGGGCAGGGCGGAGAGGAGGACCGCCTTCACCTGCGCGGGGTACCCGGAGCCGGCGCCGAAGTCGGTCGTGAGGGTGACGAGCGGCGGCC
>DATKAL010000481.1:0-23755 GCA_035498135.1 Anaeromyxobacter sp. | reverse complement strand
TCCGCATCGGACAGTGGACAGGAGACAGCCGGTAGCCCGGCCCGGAGGCGCCCATGGCGGTCCAGCGCGATCGACCGTACGTGCAGTTCAACTTCCTCGTGGACCTGGGGACGGGCAACACCGACGGCCCGGACGCCGGGTTCCAGGAGATCAGCAACGTCGGGATGGAGGTGACCGTCGCGGAGTACCGCAACGGGAACGAGAAGGAGAACAGCGTCCGCAAGATCACCGGCCTCAACAAGGCCACCGACGTCACCATGAAGCGGGGGGTGATCGGCTCGCTCACCCTCTACGGCTGGCTGAATCAGATCCGCAACGGAGACCAGAACGCGCTGCGGACGGTGACCATCCAGCTGCAGAACGAGGACCACACCCAGGTGGTGCAGACCTGGAAGCTGCTGCGGGCCCGGATCATCAAGCACATCAGCGGCCCCTTCAACGCCAAGGGGACCGACGTGGCGCTCGAGGAGCTCACGCTCTCCTACGAGCGCCTGGAGATGGAGTAGCGCCGTGCCGGGAGGGGCCGCCAGGCGACTGCCGGGGGTCCGGTTCGAGGCGTGGGCGCCCGCCCTCCCCGACGTGCTGCCCCGCATGGACGTGGCGGGCTTCGTCGGGTTCGCGGCCTCCGGCCCGCTCCACCAGCCGGTGGTGGTCGAGGACGTGGGCCACCTCGAGGACCTCTTCGGCCCCGAGGCGACCCTCGCCTGGGACGCGGAGCGCGGCGCGCTCGTGCGCGCCCACCTCGCTCCCGCCGTGCGCGCCTTCTTCCGGAACGGCGGGGCCCGCTGCGTGGTGGTTCGCGTCGCCGGGGCGGCGCGCTCGAACCGCTTCCCGGTCCCGGGCGTGCTGGTCCGGGCGGGCGCGGCGCTCCGCCCGGCCTTCGCCCGGGCCCGGTCGGAGGGGAGCTGGTCCGACCCGCTCCGCGTCGGCGCCACCCTCGGGGCGCAGCCGTTCCAGCTCGCCGGCTGGACGGTGGACGGCGGCAGCCTGGTGGTGGTCCCGCCCGCCGGCGCCGCCCTCTCCCCCGGCGACCTGCTGCGCGTCACCTTCCCCGCGGCCGGGCTCCAGGTCGTCGTCCCGGTGCACGCGCCTGGCCCGCCGCCCCCCGGCGCCGACCCCCGCGCGGTCACCGTCCCCCTGGTGACCGCCGGCGCCCTCTGGTTCGACGTCGGGCTCCCCGCCAGCCCCGCCTCGCCGTTCTCCGCCGCCCGCTGGTTCACCGCGGGCGGAGCGGAGGTGGTCCTCCCCGTGGCGACGGCCGGCCCGGCGGACGGCGAGGCCGGCCCGGACTCGGCCCTGGTGGCGCTGGCGGTCCAGGTCGACGCCGCCCCGCCGCCGGGCACGCTCCTCCGGCTGGAGGGCGGGCCAGCCGAGGCCTGGCTCAAGGTGGAGAGCGTCGACCGGGCCCCGGGCGTCGCCAGCGCGGCGGCGGCCACCGTGGCGCAGGGGCCCGCCCTGGTGGTGCGGGCGGCGCCGGCCTCGCCACCCGCGGCGGCGGGGGCACGGTGCGAGCGGCTCGAGCTCGACCTCTGGGTCCGGACCGGGAGCGCGGCTCCCGCCAGGCTCTCCGGCCTCGGCTTCGTCCCGGAGCACCCCCGCGCCTGGGAGGCGCTCCCCGCCGACCAGGACCTCTTCGACGACCAGGGCCAGCCGCTCCCGCCCGAGCCCGACGACCCGCAGGCCGACCTCCGCGACGAGGTCCGTACCCCGCGCTTCGCGCTGGCCGGCCCGGCCGTCGACCCGGCCGGCGAGCTGGCCTTCAGCTTCCCGGTCGGCGCCGCCTTCCTCGCCCAGGACGACCTGGGCTGCGACGCGAGCGCGGACGACGCGCTGGTGCGCGACGGCCTCGTCCCCTTCGGTCCGGAGCCCTTCCTCGACCCGGACCTGGTCGAGCCGCTCACCGACACCCTGCTGGCCGAGGCCGACTTCCTCCGCCACCAGAGCCCCACCCCTCGCCGGCTGCGGGGCGTCCACGCCCTCCTCCCCTGCGACGAGGTGACGATCGTCGCCGTCCCCGACGCCATTCACCGAGGGTGGTTCCCGGCCCCGGCCCCGGAACCGCCGCCGCCCGCCGCGCCCCAGGCCGCTCCGCCGCCGCCCGCGGGCTTCCGCCCCTGCGCCGACGTCCCGCTGGACGCGCCCGCCTTCCTCCAGGCCGGACCGGCCGACGCCGCCGGCACCTTCCCCCTCGCCTGGACCCCGGTGCCCGGCGCGGCGTTCACGCTCGAGGAGGCGCTCCGGCCGGGCTTCGAGGACGCCTTCGTCCTCTACGCCGGGCCGGACGATCACTACGAGGCCCGCGGCCGAGCCCCGGGGACCTACTACTACCGGGTGCAGGCGGCGGCCGGCGCCGGCGGGAGCCCGTGGTCGCAGGGGGTGGCGGTGACGGTCGCCCCTCCGGCGCGCTGGATCCTCGCCCCCGCCCAGCCCGCCTCCTCCTCCGCCCTGCTCGCCATCCAGCGCGCCCTGCTGCGGATGTGCGCGGCGCGCGGGGACCTCCTCGCCGTCCTCTCCCTCCTCGAGGGGCAGGGGCCGGACGAGGCGGTGGACCACGTGGCCCTCCTGCGCAGCCCGCCCACCGGCGACCCCGGCGTGCAGGGGCTCTCCTTCGGCGAGCAGCACGACCTCTCCTACGGCGCCCTGCACCACCCCTGGCTGGTGGGGTTCGAGCCGAGCGCGCCCTCCGACCTCCGCCGCGAGCCGCCCGACGGTGCGGTCTGCGGGGTCTTCGCGCAGCGGGCGCTCGACCGGGGCGCCTGGGTGGCGCCGGCCAACGCGCCGCTCGCCGGGGTGGTGGATCTCGAGCCGGCCATCCCCGCCGACCGCTGGCTCGACCTGCAGGACGCGCAGGTGAACCTGGTCCGCCAGGAGCCGCGCGGCTTCCTGTCCCTGGCCGCCGACACGCTCGCGCTCGAGCCGGACTTCGTCCCCGTCCCGGCGCGGCGCCTCCTCGCCCTGCTGCGCCGCGCCGCCCTGAAGCTCGGCCCCACCTACGTGTTCGAGCCCAACGACGACGCCCTCCGGCGGATGGTGCAGCGCGGCTTCGAGGACCTGCTCGGCGACCTCTTCTCCCGGGGGGCCTTCGCCGGCCAGGACGCCGAGGGCGCCTTCCAGGTGGTGGCCGGCTCGCCCGAGGTGAAGGACGCCGCCGAGCGCGGGCTCTTCTTCGTGGAGCTGCGGGTGGCCCCGTCCCTGCCGATGCGGTTCGTCACGGTGCGGCTGGTGCAGGGGGGCGAGGGCGCCCAGATCGCGGAGGTGGCGTAGATGGCCAACCCGGCCTCCGAGACGGTCCGCTACCCCTTCACCGCCTTCAACTTCGCGGTGGAGATCCGGATCCCCGACCTCTCCCCCAAGGCCTGCAACGCCTCCTTCGCCGAGTGCGACGGGCTCGAGCAGACCCTCGAGGTGAAGACCATCCGCGAGGGGGGGAACAACGGCCGGCAGATCCGGATGGCGGGGGCGCTCGCCTTCGGCCAGCTCACGCTCAAGCGGGGGATGACCGACGGCCTGGAGCTCTGGGACTGGGTGGCGGCCACCGTGCAGTCACCCCGGCTCCGGGCCGACGCCGAGGTCGCCCTCCTCGCCCCGGACGGCATCACCGAGCGCGCCCGCTTCGTCCTCAGCCGCTGCCTGCCCGTCAAGCTCAAGGCGCCGCCCCTCAACGCCAGGGACGGGATGGTGGCGGTCGAGGAGCTCCAGCTCGCCTACGAGTCCCTCACCCTGAAGCGCCCGTCGGGAGGCTAGCCGTGCCCGCTCCGCAGAAGCTCGAGAAGGCCCAGCTGGTGGAGATCGACTCCAAGTTCAAGGACCCGCTGCCCGGCGGGACGCAGGTCACGGTCCAGTTCAACCCGGAGACGCTGAAGGTCACCTACGCGAACCAGCTCAACACCCAGGGGACGGGCGACCAGAAGGGCGGGGCGACCACCCAGTTCGTGGGGGCGGGGACCACCAAGCTCGCCGCCCAGCTCTGGTTCGACGTCAGCTCGCAGCCCGGCCAGACCGGCGGGGCGGACGACGTCCGCCAGCTCACCCGGAAGGTCTCCTTCTTCATCAGCCCCAAGACCCAGGCGGACAAGACGGTGGTCGCCCCGGCGCTCCGCTTCCTCTGGGGCGCGTTCCAGTTCGACGGGGTGATGGACTCGCTCGAGGAGACGTTCGAGCTGTTCTCGCCGGACGGGAAGCCGCTCCGATCCAGCATCTCCTTCTCCATGACCCAGCAGAAGATCCTGCGGCTCGACCTCCCGGCGCCCTCGCCGCTCGGCAGCCCGGCGGCGGGCACCGTCCCCATGACCCCGGCAGTGGCCGGCCAGAGCCTGCAGTCGATGGTGGGCGGCGCCGGGCTGGGGGTCAGCTGGCAGGCGGTGGCGCAGGCGAACGGGATCGAGAACCCGCGCCTCCTCCAGCCCGGCCAGCTGGTCCAGCTGAACGTGGACGCGGGCGCCGGCGGGGCCGGCGCGTCGGCCAGCGCCGGGATCTCCCTGGGATAGGAGGCGCGAATGCCCGTCGTCATCCAGGAGCTGGACATCGTCCCCCAGGCGCCCGCCGCCCCGAGCGGCGCGCCGGCGCCCGGGCCGGCCCCGCGCGAGCGGCCCCGGGAGACGGACCTCGCCCGGACCCTCGCCCGCCGCGCCGAGCGGCTCGCCCGCCTGAGGGCGCACTAGGCCATGCCCGCCGCCGCCCACGCCCTCCTCAAGGACTCCCGGCCCGCCGTGGTCATCGGCGGGAAGGAGGCCCCCGAGCTCGCCGAGCGGCTCCTCGACCTGGTGGTGGAGGAGACCACCGACGGGCTGGCGCGCTGCGAGGCGCGGTTCGGCAACTGGGGCGCGACCGGCGCGGGGGTGGGCTTCCTCTACTTCGACCGGAAGACGCTCGACTTCGGGAAGGCGATCGAGATCCGCTACGGCTCGGGGACACTCTTCCAGGGGCGGGTGACCGCGCTCGAGGCGGACTTCCCGGAGGGCGCGCCGCCCACCCTCTGCATCCTGGCCGAGGACCGGCTCCAGGACCTGCGGATGGTGCGCCGGACCGCCTCGTACGCCAGCGTCAGCGACGCCGACGTGATCCGGCAGATCGCCGCCAAGCAGGGGCTCACCGCCCAGGTGAACGTCACCGGCCCCACCTACCGGGTGCTGGCGCAGGTGAACCAGAGCGACCTGGCCTTCCTCCGCGACCGCTGCCGGGCGGTGGACGCCGAGCTGTGGGTGGAGGGGACCACCCTCCACGCCGCCCCGCGCAGCCAGCGGGCCGGGAGCCCGCTCACCCTCGCCGTCGGCCGCGAGCTGCGCTCCTTCACGGTGATCGCCGACCTGGCGCACCAGCGGACCGGGGTGGCGGTGACCGGCTGGGACGTGTCGGCGAAGTCGGCGATCAAGTTCGAGGCCACCGAGGCGGCCGTCCGGCCGGAGCTCGGCGGCGACGCGGGCGGCGCGAGCACCCTCTCGTCGGCGCTCGGTGATCGCAAGGAGGTGCTGGTCCACTCCGCCCCGCTGGCGGCGGCGGAGGCCCAGGCGAGAGCGGAGGCGGCCTACCGGCTCCTCGCCCGGCGCTTCCTGGTGGGGCGCGGGGTGGCCGACACCGACCCCGGGCTCCGGGTCGGGGCCACCGTGGACCTGAAGAACCTCGGGCCGCTCTTCAGCGGCAAGTACTACCTGGCGGAGGTGCGCCACCTGTTCGACGGCGTGGCCGGGCTGCGTACCGAGTTCGTGGCCGAGCGCGCCGGCCTGGGGCGGCCGTGATGGGGCGCAGGAGGCGAGAGGGAACGGCATGCTGGGCGTGACCCCCTTCGAGCGGATGTTCGACGAGCGGCTCCCCTCGGGCCTGGGCGGGCGCTTCTACGGCCTCTACCCGGCGCTGGTGAGCGACCTGCGCGATCCGGACAACCAGGGGCGCGTCAAGGTGACCCTGCCCTGGTCGCCGGATCCGGCCGGCGGCAGCTACGAGGTCTGGGCGCGGCTCGCCACCGCCATGGGCGGCGCCAACCGCGGGCTCTGGGCGATCCCGGACGTGAACACCGAGGTGGTGGTGGCCTTCGAGGGCGGCGACCCGCGCCACCCGTTCGTGCTCGGCGGGCTCTGGAACGGGCGCGACGCGCCGCCGGACTCGATGGACGGCGCGGGGAAGAACGCCCGCAAGGTCTTCCGCTCCCGCAACGGCGTGAAGATCACCCTCGACGACACCGACGGCCAGGAGAGCCTCACCCTCGAGACTCCGGCCGGGCAGAAGGTGGTGCTCCAGGACGGCCCGGGCTCGATCCAGGCGAGCGACTCGAACGGCAACTCCGTGCGGCTCGAGTCGAGCGGGATCACCGTCACCTCCTCCGCCAAGGTGACCGTCAACGCCTCGACGGCGGAGATCTCGGCCAGCATGCTCACCGTCAACGCCGGCATGTCCCGCTTCAGCGGGATCGTGCAGGCCGACACGGTCATCACCAACAGCGTCGTGAGCGCGTCGTACACGCCCGGCGCGGGGAACATCTGGTGACCGCCGGCGTCCCGCACCTGGTCCAGTGGGTGACCCCCCTCCCGCTCTGGAGCGCCTCGCCGGCGGCGATGCAGGCGCCCGCCCTGCTGCGCTTCGAGACCGACCGCTTCATGGAGGAGCTTCAGGCGGCGCTGGCGGCGAAGGTCCCCGACCTGTCCGGCTTCGTGGCCCGGTGGGAGAGCTTCCGCGAGCGGTACCCGGGCGAGCCCGACGATCCCCCTGGGCTCACCCCCAAGCTCTACCAGCCGGCGCACGGCCGGTTCTACCTCGTGGCCGCGAGCCTGGTCTGCCGGCAGGTGGGGCTCCCGGACCGCGCCGTCGATCCGACGCGGTCGGAGAGCGTCTCGTTCGTGCTCCGGCGGCTCGATCCGGCGGGCGATGAGGAGGGGTGGGTCGCTGACCCGGCGGACGCGACCAAGCGCGTCTGGAGCGCCGCCGGCGATCCGACCACCCTCGCCCCGGGCGAGGACACGTTCCCCCTGTTCCCGATCCGGTTCACCGCCGACGGCCGCGGCCGGCGCTTGCTGGTCGGGCTGGTGCCCACCTCGAGCCGGGAGACCTTCGAGTCCGCGGCCGCGTTCGCCGCCCCCGACGCGGAGGGGAATCCCTTCGTCGCCGAGGCGAGGGCGCGGGTGGTCGATCCCTACCGCGCCCTCCGCGCCATGCAGCCCGGCGCGACCTCGGAGATCGAGAAGGCGGAGGAGGACCAGCGGCGCGAGGCCTCGCAGTTCCTCCTCCTCGACCTCGCCGACGTGCTCCAGGCCCGCCTCCCCGCGCTCTGGAAGGCGATCGGCGACGGGGCCCCACCCGCCGCCGGCGATCCCGGGGGGGACCTGTACGCCCTCCTCGGCACCGGGACCGAGGGCCCGAGCGCGCGCTCCTGGCGGTCGGCGGCGGTCGCCGCCTGGAACGGGGCCGCCCACATCTTCAAGGGGGACGGGCAATCCGGCGTGCACGACGACCTCGGGCTGGGCACCCTCGACCCCGACGCGCTCGACGCCGCCCTGGCGAAGGCGCTCGGCCCGCTCCCCGCCCCGGCCGCCGCGGCCGCGCCCACCCCGGTGCCGAAGCTGGAGGCGCGGGGGCAGACCCTGTACGTGCTCCGCTGCGTCTACCAGCGCCCGCGCTGCGGCCCGCTGCGGCCGGCGGTGCTGAGCCAGCCTTCCGCGCGGTTCACCCTCGCCCCCTTCTTCGACGCCGACGCGCCCGGGCGGCCGATCCGGATCGTCCTCCCCGACCCGAGCATCGCCTCGCTCCGGCGCTTCAAGAAGAACGTGGGGATGGTGACCAACGCGGCGCTCCGCAAGCAGATGGCGCGCGTCGCCGGGCTGGACGACGCGATGAAGGGGAACTTCTCCGCCCCCGGCAGCGGCATCGCCCTCGACGAGATCTGCACCTTCTCCATCCCCATCATCACCCTCTGCGCCTTCATCGTCCTGATGATCTTCCTCATCCTGCTGAACCTCGCGTTCTGGTGGCTGCCCTTCCTCAAGATCTGCTTCCCGATCCTGAAGCCCGCCCCGCCTCCCTCGAGCTGACGAAAGGAACGAGCGCATGACCCCTGGTGATCTCGTCGGCCGCGGCCTGGCCTTCCCTCCCCGGGTGGGACCGGACGGGCGCGTCGCCTGGTCGGAGGGCGACGCCAACGTCCGCGAGTCGATCCAGATCATCCTCTCCACCGAGGGCGGGGAGCGGCTCATGCTCCCCGACTTCGGCGGCGGGCTCGGCACCTTCCTCTTCGAGCCCAACACGGTCGCCACCCGCCACCGGATCGAGCAGGCCATCGCCAGCGCCCTGGCGGACTGGGAGCCGCGGGTGGTGGTGGAGGGCGTGACCGTGGACGTCGATCCGGCCGACCCGCAGACCGCCGTGGCCACCATCTCCTACAAGCTGGTCGCCACCCAGCAGAGCGACCGGCTGCGCATCGCGCTCACCCTGACCGCCTAGGTGCCCCGTGCCCATCGCGCCGCCCGCCCTCGACTCCCGCGACTACCAGCAGCTGCTGGACGAGTCGCTGGCGCGCGTGCCGGTCCACAACCCGGAGTGGACCAACTTCAACCACGCCGACCCGGGCGTCACCATCCTTGAGCTGTTCGCCTTCCTGGGCGAGAGCCTGCTCTACCGGGCGAACCAGATCCCGGAGCGGAACCGGCTCAAGTTCCTCTCCCTGCTGGGCGTCCACCTCCAGCCCGCCTCCTCGGCGCAGGGCCTCGTCACCTTCTCCAACGAGCGCGGCCCGCTCCAGACGATGACCCTCGACGCCGGGCTGGAGGTCGACGCCGGCCAGGTGCCGTTCCGGACCGGCACGGCGCTCGATCTCCTGCCCGTCGAGGCGCTCGCCCTCACCAAGCAGCCGCTCACGCCCGATCCCAAGGTCGTCGCCTACTACCAGCAGCTCTACGCCTCGTTCACCGGCGGTCAGCCCCCCGCGCAGCTCCAGCTGTACCAGGCCACGGTCTTCTCCCCGCGCGCCACCGAGCCTGTCGACCTGGGGACGGACACGCTCGACCGCTCGCTCTGGATCGCGCTCCTGGTCCGCACCGGCGACAAGCCCTACCCGGACGCGATCGCCGCCGCCCGCGAGCAGCTCGCCGGGAAGACGGTGAGCATCGGGATCGTCCCCTCCCCCAGGGGCGGCGGGGCGAGCGTGCCGCCCGGCGGGGCGGCGCCCCCCGAGGCGCTCGCCGAGCTGCGCTTCCAGCTCCCCAGCCTGCCCTCGGGCGGCGTGCTGCCGGAGGCGCCCGCCCAGCGGAACGCGCAGTACCGGACCCTGGTCTCCATCCCCGTGCCCAGCCGGCCGGTGGTCGCCGACGTGCAGCTCCCACCCACCCCGGCGGAGCTCTCCCTCTGGACCAACCTCGATCCGCTCGAGGCGGGTACCCTCGACTTCCCGCCGGCGCTCGAGGACTCCGACCAGAGCCAGCGCGTCGTCACCTGGTTGCGGATCGTGGCCCCCGGGCCGGCCGACGCCGGGCTGCTCTGGGTAGGCATCAACGCGGCGCCGGTCGTCCAGCGCGCCCAGGTCGCGGGCGAGCTCCTCCCCGCCGGCACCGGCGAGCCGGACCAGTCGGCGACCCTCTCCCAGCGACCGGTGCTCGCCGGCTCGGTCTCGCTCGAGGTGACGCCGCCGACCGGGACTGCCGGGACCTGGGAGGAGATCGACGACCTCGGGACCGCCGGGCCCGAGGTGCCGGTGCCCGACCCGCGCCAGCCGCCCGGCACACCCGCGCCGCCGCCGGCCCCCACCGACGTGTTCGCCCTCGACCCGGAGGCGGGCGTCCTCACCTTCGGGGACGGCTACCACGGCCGCCGGCCGCCCCTGGGCGCGGTGCTGCGCGCCAGCTACGACGTGGGGGCGGGGAGCGCCGGGAACGTCGGCCCGGGGGCGATCGCCACCGGCCCCGCCCTCCCGGCGGGGGTGACGGTGACGAACCCGGTCGCCACCTGGGGCGGCGCGGACTCCGAGAGCGCCCATGACGGGGAGAAGCAGGTGGCGCGGTACCTCCAGCACCGCGACCGGCTGGTGAACGCCGTCGACTTCCAGACCATCGCCCTGCGCACGCCCGGGGTCTCGGTCGGCCGCGCCGAGGTGGTGCCGGCCTTCGACCCCACCCTCACCCCCAACGAGCCCGGCGACGCGCCCGGCGCGGTGACGGTCATGGTCATCCCCGACGGCGATCCCGATCCCCCGCCCGACGGCACCCCCGACCCCTTCGTCGACGCGGTCGCCTGCTGGCTCGCCCCGCGCCGGCTGGTCACCACCGAGCTCTTCGTGCGGCGCCCGGTCTTCGAGCCGATCTGGGTCTCGATCGGGATCCAGCTGGTGGCCGGGTACTCGAGCGTCGCGGTGCGCGAGGCGGTGCGGCAGGCGGTGATCCAGTTCCTCTCGCCGCTCCCCCCTCCGGGCGCCGACCCGGTCGACGAGCAGGTCTCGCTCTTCGGGAGCCCCCAGTACTCGACGGAGCGCCTCGGGTGGCCGCTGCGGAAGACGGTGGCCGCGCTGGAGGTGCTCGCGGCGGTGACCCGCGTGCCCGGGGTGGCGCTGGCCCAGCCGCCGCTGCTCGCCGCGGGCAGCGGCGCGGAGACCGACCACGTGGACATGGCGGGCCTCCAGCTGCCGCGCCTGGCGGGGCTCTCGGTGGCGCTCGGCGACCCGGTCTCCATCGACGACCTCCGCGGCGCGACCGCTCCGCCCGCCGCCCCCCCCACGGTCCCGGTGCCGGTGATCCCGGAGGAGTGCTGAGTGGACTCGAACGGCACACGCTTCCACCTGCTCCTCGGCCGCGACGACTGGGGCCGCTGCGACGACGGGACGGGGCAGCCGCTCTCCGCGGGCTTCGCCGGCTCGCCGGCCGGGGCGGCGCCGCTCGCGTGGGACGGGGCGCGCGAGGAGCTCACCCTCGCGCCCCGGCTCCTCCGCTTCCTCGCCGCCCCGCGCGACGTCCCGCCCTCGCTCGACGACCGCCGGGGCGCCGCCCGCGACCGCTACGGGAACTGGTACTGGATCGACGCCGACCGGCGCACGGTGCGCGTGCGCTCCTCCGGCGACGACGCGGTCTCCACCTTCTGGCCCGTCCCCGCCCGCGCCGCGCCTCTCCGCCGCGGCGCCTTCGGCCCGGCGGCCGCCCCCGCGCCGGCCCCGCCCGCCCTCCTCGGCGGCCTGGCGGTCACCCGGCACCACGACCTGGTGGTGGGCGTGGTGGACCCGCCCGGCCTGCTCGTCTTCGACCTGCACGCCGGGGGCGCCCCCCTGCGCCTCGACTGGCCGGTCGACGTCCCGTTCGCCCCCTTCGAGCTCGCGGCCGCGCCCGGCGGCGGCGTCCTGGCGCTCGACCGCGAGCACCGCCGCCTCTGGCTCCTCGACGGCGCCTTCCAGGTCTCGCCCGCGGGCCAGGCCGAGACCACCCTCGCCCCCGCCTCACCCGATCCGTTCCAGCCCGTGGGCGGGGCGCCGCGGACGCTGCCCGCCCGGCTCTTCCCGGCCGGGATCTCGCTCGACGGCTCCTCCCCGCTCTCGGCCGCCGATCCCGTCGGGATCGCGCCCCTCGACGACGGGGGTGTCCTGGTGCTCGACCGCGGCACCGGCGGCGGCAGCAGCGTCCTGCTCTACCGGGGGGGCGCGCCCCAGGGCTCGCCGGTCCCGCTGCGCGCCAGCGGCGTCCTCGAGGACGGGAGCTCCTACGACGTCGCGCTCGTGGCCCACGCCTTCGCGCGCCAGGGCGCGCGGCTCGACGTGGTGGCGGCCGACGGCAACCAGGCCTTCTCCTACCAGCTGACGGCGACCGGCGCCGGGCTCGCGCTCGACCCCATCGTCGAGTACCTGCCGATGCGCCTCTTCGGCGGGAAGGCGCTGGTGAGCGCCGGGCAGGCGATCTTCTACGACCTCCAGGATCGGTTCATCGAGCTGGTGCCACAGGGCCGGGCGCGATACGCCCGCGCCGGGCAGCTCGTCACCCCGCCGCTCGACGGGCGGACCCCGGGCTGCGTCTGGCACCGGCTCTTCCTGGACGGCTCCCTCCCCGCCGGCGCGAGCGTGGCGGTCTCGAGCCGTGCCGGCGACGATCCGGACGCCCTCGCCGGCGCGCCCTTCGCAGCCGAGCCGCCGCTCCACCTCCGCGACCTGGGCTCCGAGCTGCCCTTCCTCCCGGAGGCAACCTCGGCGGACCGCGGCACCTTCGAGCTCCTCTTCCAGGCCGCCAAGGGGCGGTACCTCCAGGTCAGGCTGCAGCTCTCGGGGAACGGGGGCGCCACCCCGCGGCTGCGCGCCCTGCGGACCTGGTACCCGCGCTTCTCCTACCTCGAGCGCTACCTCCCCCGCGCCTTCCGGCAGGACGCGACCTCGGCCTCCTTCCTGGAGCGCTACCTGGCGAACGTCGAGGGCACGTTCACCGGGACCGAGGACCGGATCGCGGCCGCGCAGCGGCTCCTCGATCCGCGGAGCGCCCCGGTGGACGGCCTCGACTGGCTGGCGAGCTGGTTCGGCCTGGCCCTCGATCCGGCCTGGGACGAGGCGCGGCGCCGCCTCTTCCTCCGCCACGCCATGGACTTCCTGCGCTGGCGCGGGACGGTCCGCGGCCTCACCATGGCGCTCCGCCTCGCCTTCGAGACCTGCGCGGACGAGACCATCTTCTCGGACCAGGCCGACCCGCGCTCCGCGGTGCGGATCGTGGAGCGGTTCCGCGCCGCCCGGACGGTGGGCTCCCTCTTCGACGCCGGCGGGGTGACGGCTGGCATCCGGACGGCGACGCCGGCCACGCGCTGGGAGCCGTCGCAGGGCGGGGCGAGGCTGCTGGCCGCCTACCAGGCGGCCCTCGCCGCCGCCGGCGTCTCGACGCTCCCGGACGCCTTCCCCACCGTGGCGCCGGCCGACTCCACCGCGGCCGCGGCCTGGACCGCCTTCGTGCGCGCCGCCTTCGGCTTCCCGCTCTCCGCCGCCGTCGCCGACACCCCCGCCTGGCAGGACTTCCTCGCCCACCGCTACCGGACGGCCGACGCGCTCTCGCTCGCCTGGGGAACGCCCCTCGCCGCGCTCGGCGACGCCGCCCTCCCGCTCGAGCTGCCGCCCGACGGGACGGCGCTCGCCGACTGGTACCAGTTCGAGAGCGTGGTCCTCCCCATGCGCCGGGCGGCCCACGCCTTCATCGTGGTCCTGCCCGTCCCGCCCGGCAGCGACGCCGCCGCCGCCCAGGACCGGATGGACCTCGCCCGCCGCGTGGTCGAGCTGGAGAAGCCCGCCCACACCGTCTTCGAGGTCCAGCTCTACTGGGCCATGTTCCGGGTCGGCCAGGCGCGGCTCGGCGCCGACACGCTCGTCGCCCTCGGCGGCCGCGCCCCCGAGCTGCTCCGGCCGGCCGTCCTCGGCCAGGCCCACCTGGTCGAGAGCTACCTCGCGCCGCGCCCGCCCCAGGACGCCCGCGACCGCTGGATCCTGGGGCGCGATCCCGTCGGCCCCACGCCGCCAAGGAGCCATCCATGAACGGCTGCTCCAGCTCCACCGCGATGGCGAGCCCGCCGCCCGACCCCACCAAGCGCGTGAACTACGTGCTCGGGATGGTGCTGGGCGTGGACGACTTCACCCAGGAGCACGCCTGGCTCTCCGAGCGCGATCGCTGGCTGGCGCGCGACCTGCTCGGCTACGGGACCGTGGCCGGCCTGCAGGTCACCACCCCCACCACGGCGCAGGGGCCGGAGGTGCAGGTCTCCCCGGGCGTCGCCCTCACCCCGCGGGGGCGGCTGGTCCGCGTCCCCGCCGCGCAGTGCGCCCTGCTCGACGACTGGCTCACCGCCCACCAGGGCGACGTCGACGCCCGGATCGCCTCCCCGCCCGGCCCGCTCACCCTCTACCTGGTCCTCTCCTTCGCGGAGTGCCTCGCCGACACCGTCCCCATCCCGGGCGAACCGTGCCGGAGCGAGGAGGACGCCACCGCCCCCTCGCGCGTCGCAGACGCCTTCCGGCTCGAGCTGCGGTTCGCCCCTCCCGACCAGCGGGAGGAGGGAGCGGTCCGCGACCTGGTGCACTGGCTGCAGTCCAAGGTCGAGCTGGTGCCGGACGCGAACCCCGGCGCCTCGCCCGACGACCTGGTGGCTGCCCTCCGCGCGGCGGTGCTCTGGACCTCCCCGCCCGGCGATCCGGTCGGCTCGCCGCCGGACTTCCCCAGCCCGCCCTCCGACTTCGTGCTCGACGACTCTCCCCCGGGGACCATCCCCATCCGCGCCAGCGACCTGGCCACCGCGCTGCGCGCCGCCTTCCGGGTCTGGGTCACCGAGCTGCGGCCCATGTGGCGGCCGGACTGGCTCGCGGAGGCCGGCGCCGGCGAGGGCGCCACCTCGCGCCCGCTGCCCCCCGACCCGGACGCGCTCCTCCTGGCGGAGCTCGACGTGCCCCTCACCCGCGAGCTGGGAAGCGGGGCCTGGAAGGTCTCGTCGAGCGACCCCGTCGTCATCTCGGAGGAGGCGCGGCCGTTCCTCCTCGAGCTCCGGATGGTGCAGGAGTGGATGCTGCGGCTCCTCCCCCCGCCCGGCGTCGCCCCCGAGCCGCCCTTCGCCGACGTCCTCTCCTCGCCCCCGCAGGGCGCCTACGACGTGGTGGCCGCGGGCACGGTGCGCGGGGACGGGACCACCGACGGGACCTTCAACGCCCTGGCGGTGGCCGACGCGTCGGACGGGCGGGTGGTGCTCTCGTTCGGCGGGTACCAGGTCCCGCCGGCCGGGCCGGGCCACCGCTACGTGGTCCGGGCCCTGCTCGGGACCACCACCGCCCTCAAGGCCCCCATCCTCACCTTTGGCGGGTACGAGCCGAAGGGGGTGGTCCTCAACGTCACCGACTCCGCCAAGCCGGTGAAGCTCGCCCTGCTCCAGCAACTCTCCTTCACCGTGGGAGTGGACCAGTTCTCGGTGGCCTGACGGCCGCCGCGGGTGAACCATGAGCGTCGCGCTCGACACGCCCTACCTCGACGACGGGATCCGGTCGATCAACTTCTTCAACGGCCGGCTCCTCTCGGGCGAGGACCTCACCCAGGAGCGGCTCGCCCGCCAGGCGGTGCTCGGGCAGCTCGGCCGGGCGGCCGGCGACGGGATCGCCTACGGCCTCTGGGTCGGCGCGGACGTGGGGGGGAGCACCATCACCTCGCCGGCGGTGACGGTGGGCAAGGGGCTGGCGGTGAACCGGCTCGGGCAGGCGCTCGAGCTGGTGAAGGACCTGGAGGTCTCGCTGGTCGCCCCCTCCGCGACGCAGGGGACGGCGGCCGGGAGCGCCCCCGGCGGCGGCACGGGGTTCGGCGCCTGCAGCCTCGCGCCTGGCGACTACCTGGCGGGCGCCGGGGTCTACCTGCTCCTCCTCTCCCCGGCGCAGGGGAAGCTCGGGCGCGCGCCGACGAGCGGCCTCGGGCTCACCAGCCCCTCCTGCGCGGCCAAGTACGTCGTCGACGGCGTCCAGTTCCGGATGCTCCGCCTGCCGATCGCCAAGCCCGACCTCGAGGATCCGGCCCGGCTCCGCAACCGCGTCGCCCACCAGTGCTTCGGCACCGCCGACCCGAGCTGGACCGGCGCGGTGACCAACCCGTTCGGCCCGGTGCCCGGCGGGTGGGGGCTCCTCGACACGCTCCGCCCGGACACGCTCACCGACTGCGACGTCCCCTTGGCCGTCTTCCACTGGACGGACGTCGCCGGGATCCGGTTCGTCGACAACTGGTCGGTGCGCCGGCGCCTGGCGGTGACGGTGATCGAGGACCGCCTCGCCCCGCTGGCGAGCGCTCGCCGCCGGACCGAGGCGGAGGCGATGCTCCTCCAGTTCCAGGAGCAGGTGGACGCGCTGCGCAGCGCGGCCGCGCTGAACGGGCTCAAGGCGACCGACGCGTTCGACTGGCTGCCTCCGGCGGGCGTGCTTCCGCTCGCCGGCCCGGGCGGCCAGTTCGGACTCGACCCCGACCTCTTCTTCGACGGGTTCACGGTCCGCAAGGTCGCCGTGATCGAGGAGGCGCGCGCGCCGCTGGTCCTGGAGGGTGCCCGGCCGCTGCCGGCGATCCGGTGCTCCTCCGCGCCGCTGGTGTGGCGGTACCTGGTCCGCGAGAACGAGCTGGCGGCCTTCGCCACGCCCTCCGCCGGGGCCCCGGTGCTCCTGTTCGCCACCGCGCACGCGCCCTACCTCGGGGACGCTCGCTTCAACCTCGCTCACTGGGGCTACGCCAGCTTCGGCGTGGGCCGACCCGGCGGAGCCTGAACCCCTAACCCGCACGAGAGGCGCACATGCCGCTGCCTGCCAAAGTCCTTCCCGGCGACCTCATCCTCGCCGACTGGTTCAACCAGCTCATCGACTTCATGGCCGCCGAGGACGTCCGGATCACCGCGCTGGAGAACGCTGCGCCAGGGAGCACCGCCGCGGTCACGATCTTCGGCACCTTGCCCGTCGCCCCCGTCCAGACCGGATCCACCCTCAAGATCATCGGCAAGGGCTTCGGCCTCTCGTCTGCGGTCACGGTCTACTTCGACGCCTACCAGGCCGCCGTCCAGCCCGGCTCGGGCGACGCGTTGCTCGTTGTCACCGTCCCCAACGTCCCAGCGACCACCGACGGCCAGCAGGTGACGATCCACGTGAACGCGCAGGCCGGCAGCGCCACCTACCCGATGTTCGTGATCCCGCCGCCGGTCCTCACCAACGGGCGGCTGGTCATGACCCTCAGCAACCCGACGTTGCCGGCGGGGCAGGTCTACGCCTCGCCCTCGCCGGCGGGTGCGCCCTACGACTTCCCCTTCTCCATCGACGCGCTCACCAACCAGGACGACACGTACCTGCTCACCGCCTCGGCAGGCCCCGACGCCTCTCCCTGGCCCACCTCGATCGTGGCGGACGATGGCTCCTCGATGGCGGTGATCCCGATCCCCAAGACCTCGGGCACCACCATCAAGGGACACCTCAAGGTGACCATCCCCGGGAGCCAGACGGGGTCCTTCCAGGTGTCGCTCGGGATCTCGTGCAAGGGGAATCCTGCCTTCCAGAACGTGCCGGTGACCCCGCTCTCGGGCACCATCGGCCAGGCGCCCGGCGACAACCCACCCATCAACACCAGCTACACCGCGACGGATGCGAGCAACAACCCCATCACTCCCGACCCGAAGACGGGCTTGCTCAGCTTCCCCCACGATCAGGTCATCAACATTGCGGTCCTGGCGATGCTCCCCGCCAAGACCGACACCTACAACGTCACCGTCGGTCTGGCTCCGAACGCCGCGCCCCTTTGGGCCTGGAGCCCCCAGACCCTCCAGTTCTCGAACCAGGGCAACTACCCCATTCCCTTGCAGGTGAAGGGGAGCGCGGGCGCGCTGGATACGACGCTGACGCTCGAGGTCCGGTCCACGACCGCGAACACCCAGTATGGCAGGTGCATCGTCCCGCTTCACGTAACGTAAACAGGAGGAGGAATACCATGCGCGCGCCGCACGTCCGCAGGATCGAAACGCTTCGCACCGTGCTGGTCTTGGTCGCGGCGCTCGCCGCCGCTCCGGCCGCCGCAGTCAACGATGCCCTCTGCATCCCGTCGACCGACTGGCGAGGCTGGATCGGCTCGCCCAACGTGACGAGCTTCGATCCGCTCGACAAGGGCTGGGCGGACTCGACGCGGTACACCTTCGACAACGGCACCACCGATCCGCACGGCGCCCTCCAGGTCATCCGCGACGCCAGCTACGTCTACATCTCGATGGAGGCGCACCACCTCCCCAGCGTCGACAACGGCAGCGTCGTCGCCCTGACCATGCAGTTTCCCGCGGGGGGGAACGACCATCGCCGGTTCATCGTCTACCCGGAGCCGCCCAACGCCACCAACGCGACCGGCGACTTCTTTCCGGCCATCAAGTACTACTCGTATCAGGGCAGCGGCGATCCAGGCGCTCCCAACGGCCCGGGATGGGGAAGCGATCAGGGCGGGACGATCGGCTCCTGGGCCACGGTGCTCGCCCACGTCCAGCAGGAGGGGTCCTCCTACGGCTGGTTCGTGATCCTGCGGCTCGCCATCGGGGGGAGCGGCCTGCCCTTCCCGACCACCGGCGACTTCGGGATGTACGTGGACGTCGTCGCGCCCAACGGGCCGTGCGTCGGCTACCCTACCTGCTCGCCGGTCCTCGCCTGGCCGCAGGCGGCGGGCGGCGTGTCGGGGCCGATCGAGGGTCCGACGCAGGGCTCGCTGACCCCGACCACGTACCCGGCCCCGAGCACCTGGGGCCTCGCCAACTTCGGCGCCGGGACCGCCTGCACCGGCATCGACATCCAGCCCGGCAACCTCTACGTGAACTCCGCCGGCAACACCCTCATCACCCACGGGGCCAACACCTTCATGGCCGACGTCACCAACAGCGGCGGTGCCGCCGGCCCGGTGCGGTGGCGCTTCCAGCGCGCCGGCTTCGGCATGTCTTGGGACTGGACCCCCATCCCGGGCGACAACGCCGACGGATGGCGGAACTCGACCACCATCAACGGTGGGACGTCGACCCTCTCGAGCCTGCCCTGGACGCCCGATCCGAGCCTCTGGAACACGCACGGCTGCATCCAGCTCGACATGGACGACGACCCCGCCAACCCGGCCAACGTTCACTTCCTCCACCGCTCCGCCATCGCCAACTTCGACGTCTCCAAGAACTCCCTCTTCACCGACGCACCCGCGATCAACACCCGCGGCGTGCCGGGCGGAGGCCTCCAGCACTTCGTGCTCCGGCCGAGCGCCCGCGCGAGCATCGCCCTCGCGGACAAGTCTCTGGGGGATCTCCCGCCGGGGTCCATCGTCGAGCAGTTCGTCTTCATGGTGCACGGGTATCGGAACCTGGGGCGATCGGTGATCGTCAACGGCCGCGAGATCGGGCTCACCGAGGCGATCTCCTTCGGCTATGCCCTCCAGCACCCGCTCGGCAAGGTCCTGAGCCTCGACAAGCTGGGGGCCGCGCGCCTGGTCGGCCCCTCCGCGGGCGTTGTCGCCTCGGCGAGCAAGGCGGGGGCTGTGACGTCACCCCAGCAGCCCACGATGCTCACCCACGCCGCCCCCGCCGGCGCGGCGAGGGCGGCCGCCGTCCCCTACACCACGCCCTGGCTCCCCGGCGTGCCCTCCTTCGGCATCGAGCTGGACCCGGCGCAGGTGGGCGTCGCTGCCGCGTCCCTCGGTCACTACCAGTTCTCGCTGGGCGGCGCGGGCGGCGCCAAGGACGGCGCGTACCAGATCGATCTCCCGGCGAACCAGGTCCAGACGCTCGCGACCTCGGTGGAGTACATCGGGATCACGCCGAACTGTCAGGGCTGCCCGAAGGCCGGCGGGTCCTCGCTCGCGCTGGTGGCCTTCGGCCTGCTCCTCATGCGCCGCACGCACCGCCGGAGGAAGTGAGGACCGGCGTGCCGGCCCTCCCGCGAGCGGACGGCTCGGTGATCGCGCGGCTCCGCCTGCGCGGCGCCACGACCGATCCGCTCGCGGCCCGGCTCCGGCTCGAGGCGCTGCTCGGCGCGGTCGATCCGCCCCGGTCCCTCCCCGCCGGGGCGATCCTCTGCGTCCGGCGCGTGGACGATCCGCTGCCCGGCGCTCTGCCGCTCGCCGGCCACGCGCTCCGGCCTCCGGCCCGCTGGGAGCGGGCCCTCGCCGAGTCGCTCGACGCGAGCAACCGGCGCGCCTCTCGGCCGGCGCGGGGTCCGGTGCCGGCCGGCGCCGAGGCGGTGGTCTTCGGCGACCTCGCCGAGCTGCTCGCCTGCCTCGCCCGCGACCTCGCCTCCGGGCTCGCCGCCGCGCGCTGGTGGTGGCGGGCGCTGTACGGCGGCGCGGACCTCCGGCGGCTGCTGGTGGACGAGTGGCTGGGCGCCCCGGAGTGCGTCCCGCCCGCGCTCGACCGACTCGCGCGCGAGGGGCTCGCGGCGCCGCTCCTCGCCGCCATCGGGGAGGCGTCGGCGCGCGCGCTCGTCCGGGCCGTGGCGGTGCGCCATGGGCTCGCGGCCGTCCTGGCCGCCCTCGAGCCGGGGCCAGCGGAGGAGGACGTCGCCGCGGGGGCGAGGCTCGACAGCCGGGTGCCCGAGCTGGCCGCGAGCCCGGGGGGCGTCGAGGCGCGGACGCTCCTCGCCGTCGCGCTGCTCCTCCGGCGGGCGCCGGCGGCGCTCCGCGGGGAGGCGTTCGGTCCGGCGCTCTCGGCGTGGCGCAGGAGAGAGGCCAGCGCGGAGCCGGAGCGCAGCCTGCCGGGCTCACGCCTCGCAGACGCGGCGCCTGGCTCGCTCACGATCCCGGCAGGCGACGCTCCCCACGCCGGTTCGGACGACGGCGTGGACGCCCCGGCGGCCGGCCTTCTCTCCCGCCTCGCACCCGAGCGCCCGGCTCCCTTGGGCGCGGTTCTCGAGGCGCGGGACGCCGCCGCGGCGCCGCCGCGGTTCGCCTGGCCGCCCGGCAAGGGGGAGGAAGGGCAAGCCCTCTGCGGCACCTTCCCGCGCTCCGACTCTGCCTCGGCTCCGGTTCCGTCGCCCCTTCGCGCGCTCGAGGCGAAGGAGACCATCCTCACGGCCGCCGCCGAGGAGCTCGCTCACCCGGCGCCGGAGGCGCGCGGTGCCCTCGAGCCACTGCCGAATGGAACGGAGGACGAGGCCCCGCCCGAGCCCCTCCCGCTCCTCGCCATCGACACGGAGCTCGGCGGGCTCTTCTACCTCGTCAACGTCGGCCTCTCGCTCGGCCTCTACGGTGACTTCACCACGCCCCTCGCCCCCGGCCTCGCCCTCCCGGTGTGGGACTTCGTGTCCCTCCTCGGCGAGCGGCTCCTCGGTGACCAGGAGCCGGACGATCCGGTCTGGGCGCTCCTCGCGCGCCTGGCCGGCCGCGACCCGGCGGAGCCCCCGGGCGCCGGCTTCGCGCCCCCGGCCGGCTGGCGGCTGCCCCCGGGGTGGCTCGAGGCGGGCGCGGACGATCGCGCCTGGGACGCGGACGGACCGGGGGTCGGGCAGGAGTCCGCGCTCGGCCGCTGGATCTGCTGGCTGGCCGGACACGTCCACCACCGGCTCCTGCGTGCGCTCCGGCTCGACGACCCCGCCGCCCTCGCGCCGCTCCTCCTCCGGCGCCGCGCCAGGGTGCACCTCGCCGACACGCGGGTGGACGTCCACCTGGCGTTGACCGAGCTGCCCCTCGCGGTTCGTCTGGCCGGGCTCGACCGCGACCCGGGCTGGCTGCCCGCAGGCGGCCGCGCGCTCTTCTTCCACTTCGGGTGACGAGATGCAGCTCGAGCCTCCACTCCTCGAGGTCGCGGGCGGGCCGGGGCGCCACTTCAGGCTGGTGCTGCTGGCGACGGTGGCGCGCGTGCTCGATCGGGCCGGCGAGGCGCTCGGCTCCGAGGAGGCCCTGTTCCGCGAGTTCCCCTTCCTCGCCCCGTGGCAGGAGGAGCTGCTCCGAGGGGGCATGGACCGGTCGGGGGAGCGGGAGGGGCCAGGGCTCGAAGCGGCCCTGGAGTGCTGCGAGGCGCTGGTCGAGGGCCATCTTCCGCTGCGCGCCCTGCGCCTGGCGGCCGGCCTGGACCTGGGCCACCTCACGCTGCTGGTGGCCGCCGGCCTGGTCGACGAGGACGCCCGCTTCGGCGCGCTCTTCTCGGCGATGCAGGGCACGCCCCACCTGCACCAGCCCACCGCCGGCCTCCTGGAGTCGTGGTGGGGCGCGCCGGGCGAGGGGGGGGCGGCCCGCGCTCGCCTGCGCCGGCTGTCGCGGCTCGGGCTGGTGGACTCCGTGGGCGGCGACGCGCCCCGCAGCGAGCGTGCCCTCCACGTGCCCGCGATCCTTTGGGACGCGATCCGCGGCGACGTCGACGGAGCCCTCGCCCCCTGGGCTCGGTATGTCCCGCCTGCCCGCCTCCACGAGGAGGGCCCGGTGGTCCTGCCCGACACGGCGACCTCGTGGCTGGAGCCGCTCCCGCTGCTCGTCGGGACGCGGGAAGTCCAGGCGGTCATCCTGCGCGGCCCCCGCCACGGTGGCCGGCGGACCCTCCTCCGCGGCATCGCCCGCGCGCTCGACCGGGGAGCGCTCGAGATCGACGCGCCCGCCGCGCCCGACGACCCTCGCTGGCGCCTGGTGGGGCCGCTGGCCACGCTCCTCCACGCCCTCCCCATCCTCCGGATCTCGCCTGGAGCCGGGGAGAGCACGGAGGTGCCCGACCTCGACGGCGCGGACGTCGCCGCCGGGATCGTGGTGGGTCGCCAGGGCGGGGTGACCGGCGCCGGGGTGGAGCGGGCGGTGACCGTCGAGCTCACCACGCCGACGCCGGCGGAGCGGCGCGAGCACTGGGCCGCCGCGCTCGGCCCGGGGAGCGCCGCGCCCCTCGGCGAGCTGGCGCGGTTCCGGATGACGAGCGGCCACATCCGGCGGGCCGCCGTCCTGGCCCGCTCGCACGCCGCCCTGGCCGGCCGTGAGGAGGTGGCGGTCGACGACGTGCGGGTGGCTCGCCGCGCGCTCCACCGGCAGGAGCTCGAGGCGCTCGCCGCCCCGCTCGACGCACGCGGTGCCTGGACCGACCTGGCGGTCTCGGGGGAGACGTTGCGGGAGCTCACCCACCTCGAGGCGCGCTGCCGCCAGCGCGAGGCCCTCCCCGGCGCCGTGGGCGCGGCCCTGGGACCGTCCCTCAGCGCCGGCGTGCGCGCGCTCTTCCAGGGGCCGAGCGGCACGGGGAAGACGCTCGCGGCGCGCGTCCTCGCCTCCGCGCTGGGGATGGACCTCTACCGGGTCGACCTGGCGGCGGTGGTGAACAAGTACATCGGGGAGACCGAGAAGAACCTGTCCCGGGTCTTCTCGGTGGCGGAGGAGCTGGACGTGGTGCTGCTCCTCGACGAGGGGGACGCCCTCCTCGCCCGGCGCACCCAGGTGAGCAACGCCAACGACCGCTACGCCAACCTCGAGACCAACTACCTGCTCCAGCGGCTCGAGGCCTACGAGGGGATCCTGGTCGTCACCACCAACGCCGGCGACCTCGTCGACGGCGCCTTCCAGCGCCGGATGGACGTGGTGATCTCCTTCCGGGCGCCCGACCCCGCCGAGCGCTGGGCGATCTGGCAGCTCCACCTCCCCGCCGGCCACGGGGTCGAGCCGGCCGTCCTCCACCAGGTGGCGTCCCGCTGCGCGCTGAGCGGCGGCCAGATCCGGAACGCCGTCCTCCACGCCTCGGTGCTGGCCCTCGAGGACGGCGGCACGATCCGCTCCGGACACCTCGAGATGGCGGTGGAGCGCGAGTACCGGAAGGCGGGCGGGAGCTGCCCGCTCCGCGGGGCCCGGAGCTGAGCGATGGCGTCCGTGGCGCGAAGATCCCTCCCCAAGCCCAAGGCCCGGGCGGCGCTGCGCTCCGCGGCGCCCGCCGCGGCGGGGAGAGGGGCGCCGGGGGCCGGGCTCAAGATCGCCGGTCCCGCGGCCACGAGCTCCCGCTTCGCCCGGGTGGTGGAGCTCCTGAAGAAGAGCGCGGCGACCGTGAAGCGGCACGCTCCGGCGGCGAAGAAGGCGGCCGAGGCGCAGGCGGCGGCGGTGTCGCCTCCGCAGGAGCGCACCGCGGGGGCCCAGGCGAACCAGGTCGACGTGATGAAGGGGGCCGAGGCGAAGACGCCCGAGAAGACCGGCTTCCTCGCCATGCTCCGGCAGCAGATCCAGCAGATCATGCCGAAGGACCTCAACAGCGCCGACAGCTTCATGAAGGGGGACGAGAAGGAGCAGATCAAGGGCGCGGTCTCGGGAGGGGTGAAGGACCAGAAGCAGGAGGCGGCCGGCCCCACCCAGCAGGCGGCCGCGGCGGCACCGGACACCTC
>DATKAL010000480.1:0-26715 GCA_035498135.1 Anaeromyxobacter sp. | reverse complement strand
CCGCGAGCACGATCTTCACGTACAGGCGGGTCTCGCGGAACGGGATGCTCTCCACCCATGCGTCGAGCGGCATGCCGGCCCGCTCCCGCGCCCACTCCGCCGCGAAGCGCGGGCCGGCGTTGTAGGCGGCGACGCCGACGGCCGGAGAGCCGAAGCGCGCCACGAGCAGGCCCAGGTAGTGGGCGCCGAGCTCGAGGCTCACCCCGGGATCCCCCAGGCGCGCCCCGACACCCCCGGGCACGCCGAGGAGCGCCGCCAGCCGCTCGGCGGTGGCCGGGCGGAGCTGCATGAGCCCCTCCGCCCCGGCGCCGCTCCGGACCCCGGGCCGGAAGCTCGACTCGCGGCGCATCACGGCGAGGACGAGGGAAGGATCGATCCCGAAGGCTCGCGACCCGGCCGCCAGCACCTCCGGGCGAGGGGAGGGGTGGGCCCAGCGGAGCGAACGGCGGGTGGGGCCGAGGTGGTCGCGCGCCATGCGGAAGGGGAGCTCGGGATCCCCGGCGAAGGCGGCCAGCTGGGCGACGAGCGGCGCGGCCGGGCGGGCCCGGGCGGAGCGCGCCAGGTCGCGGAGCTCGTCGAGCCCGAGGTCCTCGAGGCCGAGGGCCAGCACCTCGACGGCCACGGAGAGCCGGACCGAGGCCCGGGCCTCGGGCGCCTCGGGGAGGGGACGGGCCGGCGGCACCGGCGGACGCGGGGCCCGCTCGCCGAGGGCCGCCAGGCGGGCGCGCGCCAGGAGGCCGTACCAGCCGTCGCCGCCCACCGCCGCCGCGGCCCGGTAGAGGGCCCGCTGGCGGGCCCCGCGGGCCAGCCGCCCCTGCCAGTAGGTGGCCGCGTCCACCAGCGGCCCGTGCGCCAGCCGGGCGAAGGCCTGCGCGGCCTGGGGACCGTCGCCGAGCCGGTAGCGCGACCAGGCGGCGAACCAGAGGGCGTCCTCGGCCCGGCGGGAGCTCGGGTGCTGCCGGGCGAACGCCGCCAGCGTCTCGGCGGCGTGGGCGAACTGGCCGGCGTCGTACCAGAGCCAGGCGGAGAGGAAGGCGGACTCGTCCCCCACGTCGCGCTGCCGCCAGGCGGGCAGCCCGGCGATGGGCGCGCCCGAGGCCGCCACCTCCGCGTAGCGCCGGCTGGCCTCGTCGAGCCGGCCGTCCCGGGCCTCGGCCCGCGCCAGGACCCAGCGGGCCGTGCGCCGCACTCCCTCGTCCAGGTCGCCCGCCAGCGGCGCGGCCGCCTGCTCCGCCTCCCCGGCCTGGCCGAGCGCCAGCAGGGCCACGGCGCGCAGCGCCTCCGCCCGGCCCGAGGCCGCGGGCGCCTCCTCCGCCTCCCTGGCCTCGGCCACCTCGGTGAGCGCCTCCTCGGGCCGCCCGACCGCGAGGAGGCGGTCGGCCCGCACGAGGTGCTCGTCGGCCGTGGCGGGCGGCACCGGCCCGCCGGCCGCGCGCCAGGAGGCGAGGGCGGCGCCGGCGATCCGGGCCTCGGGGAGGTCGGCGTCGAGCCAGAGGGCCCGGTAGGCCTCGGCCGCGCCCGCCTCGTCCCCGAGGGCCCGCCGGCCCGCCGCCAGGGCCAGGCGGGCGGCGGGGGCGGCAGGGTCGGTGGGCCAGGCCTCGAGGAGGTGCTCGAGGGCGGGGACGGCCTCGGCGGCCAGGCCCGCGGCGAGGAGCGCGTCCGCCTCCCGGAAGCGCGCCCGGCGGGCGATGGCGAGCTCGGGCGCGGCGGCGGCGGCAGCGAAGAGCGCCGCCGCCTGGGGGGCGGCCCCGGACGCGAGGAGCGCCTCCGCCCTGAGGAAGCTGAGGTGCGCCCGGGCGGGGGCGGTCGACGGGGCGAGCGCCAGCTCGAGCGCCGCGGCCGCGTCCGCCGGCACGCCGCGGGCCGCGAGGGCGAGCCCGAGCGCGGCCTCGGCACGGGCGCCGGCCGCCGCCCGGGGCCGGGCGGCGAGGGCCTGGCGGGCGGCGTGCTCGGAGTCCTCGGCGCGCCCCTCGGCGAGGGCCTGGGCAGCATCGCCGATGCCCGAGAGCCAGTCGCAGAGGGGCTCGGCGGAGGCGGCCGCAGGGAGGGGCGCCTGCAGGAGAAGGGCGGCGACGGCGGCAAGGGCGCCGGTCCGCGTGTAAGTGCGGAGGCGACGGGCAGTTTCTGGCTGCCCGGATCGGGGCGACCCTGTTGGGTAAGTAGGGCCCTTGACTGCCTTCATCGGAACCCGCGATATAGCCCGCGCGAGCCGAGCGTCCAGGCGACCGGCCGCGTGCATCTCGATCGACAACATAGCAGGGCGGCTTGCCATGCCTCGGAGAGGGGGGCTGGCCACGACGGGAGGGGGCCACGACGCACCGTCGCGCCGCTGAGGGGGATGGCCTCGCCATCCCGAGGAGTCCAACTTGCTCGCCAAGCCAAGTCCCACCGAGCTCACCGCGCCCATCAACCCCGATCGCGGGGTGGAGGGCCACAGAAACCTGTTCTGCTCCTTCTACGACGCCTGCCTCGACGAGGCGGTGAAGCGCGGCTGGAACAGCTGGACCTGCACTCGCTGCCCGCTCCACGCGGTCGAGCCCGAGGTCGAGGGGGGCATCGAGAGCTACGCCACGCAGCGCCGGATGATCTAGCTAGTCGCTGTAGAGCACCACCACGAAGGCCCGACCCGGGCCGTAGCGCCGGCTGTCCCCGATCGCCACGCCCACGCCGGCGCGGTGGTAGCGGGGATCGGAGAGGTGCTCCGAGCGGGCCACCTCGCCGAGCGAGGTGGTGACGAACGCCTGGGCGGCGGCGACCCGGCGCCAGGGACCGAGGGCCACCGCGCGCCGGGCCAGGTCGCCCAGGTCGATCTCGTCCCGGGCCAGGAAGCGGGCCGCCGCCTGGTGCGCGAGCCCGTCGAGCGCGGGGTCGAGGTCGAGGGGCGGCGCCCCGAGGCGCTCCCGCTCGCGCCAGAGCGCCTCGCGGACCTGGGTCTCGGGCGTGAGCCGGCTCGAGGCGCCCAGGTCGGGCGGCTCGACCAGGACCTCGGCGAGGTAGACGAGTCGCTCGCCGGACGGGAGGCGCTCGCGGGCGATCCCGACCCCCACCCGCGACGGCCTGGGCTGGAGCATCGCCCAGCGGTGCGCCGGGCTCTCCTCGGCCGCCCGGTGGGCCGCCAGCGACGTCTCGGCCCGGGCGACGTTCTCGTAGGCGGCGCGGTAGGGGATGCCGGCCGCCGTCAGCCTCGCGCCCACGTGGCCCGATGCCGGGAGGAGGTGGGCGACCCTCCCCGCCGCCCGCATCGCCTCGGCGTGCGCGCGCGCCACCGCTGCCAGCTCCGGCGCCGCGGCGAGCGGGGCCAGGTCGTGATCCCGGCGGAGCGCGTTCAGGGCGCGCACCACGCTTGCCTCGGCCTCGGCCGGGTCGTCGGGCTCGATCCCGTCGTCGGGCCGCCGCTCCGGAGCGGGAGGTGCGGTGCCGGCGACCGCCGTGAGCTCCGCGGCGACCTCCGGCCCATAGGCGCCGTCGGCGAGAACCTCCAGCGCGTAGCGGCCGGGGGCGGGGAACGCGATCCTCGCCTCGAACCGGCTCCCCCGGCTGGAGACGGGCTCCTCGCGGACCCAGCCGGAGGGGAGCGTGACGAAGACGGTCGGGTGGCCGAGCCCGGCGGCGAGCTGGCCGGAGAGGACGGCCTCCTCGCCGAGGGCGAGCTGGCGCGGGAAGGGGTCGAGGAGGGCGCGCGGGGTGGCGATGGCCGCGGGGAACCCGGCCGGCGGGCTCGCCGCCTGCGCCCGCGCCGGCGCGGGGCCGGAGGCGCCGCCGGCCAGGCCGAGGGCGAGGAGGAGCGCTCCTGGCGAGCGGACGCCGGTGGCCACCGGTCAGCGCTCCGGCTCCACGCGGATCTCCAGGCCCGCCGCGGCGCGCCGGCCCAGCCTGGTGTTCACGCGCTCGCAGATCGCCCGCTCGAGAAGCGTGATCTGCGCCGCCCACTCCGGCGAGCGCACCAGGACGAGGAGCCGTCCGTCCCGGAGCTGCCCTCGCAGGGAGGCCTCCCGGGACAGGCGCGGTCCGCAGGCGTCCGCGAAGGCCGCCGCCAGCGCAGGCGCGGAGGCCTCGGGCCGGCCGGCCAGGGCATCGGTGAGGACGGCGGCCAGCGTGCGGCGTCTGCCCCGGGGCACGGGGCGGGAACGTACGGGTGGGCCGTGGTCTCGTCAAGACAGAGGTGCGGCAACGGACCGCGCCTCTGCGATCCCCCCGCGCAGGTGTGCTAATTTACCCGCCTGGGGGAGAGTTCGTGTCCACGGTGGAGATCGCTGCCCAGCCATCGGTGCCTGCGGCCGGCGCGCGCGCACCAGCGGGTGCGTCCGCGACGCGCGCGGGCGACGAGCGCGGCCGCCTGAACCTCTCCTGGCTCGTCCACCTCCACTGGTGGGCGATCCTGGGACAGGCGGTGGTCATCGCCGGCGGCCAGGCGCTCGCCGGCGTCGGGCTGCCGAACCGCACGCTGGCAGTGGTGATCGTCCTCGAGGTCCTGGGGAACGTCGCGCTGGAGTTCTTCGCCCGGCGGGCGCGGATCACCGACCGGGCGATCGCCTTCGTGATGCTGCTCGACGCGGCGGTCCTCACCGTCCTGCTCGACCTCACCGGCGGGACGTCGAACCCCTTCGCCACCCTCTACGTCGTGAACGTCGCCCTGGCCGCGGTGCTCCTGCCGAACCGCTGGTCCTGGATCCTGACCGGGGCCAGCCTGGCCGGCTACGGGTCGCTCTTCTGGCACGAGGCTTACTACGGGCGGGCCCATCACATCCGCTCGAGCATGAATCCGACGCAGATGCTCGACTCGCATCTGCGCGGGAGCTGGGTCGCGTTCGGCTTCACCGCCGTCTTCGTGGTCTTCTTCGTCCAGCGCGTCACCGGTGCGCTCGCCGCCCGCGAGCGCGAGCTGCAGGAGGCCCGAGCCCGCGGGGAGCGGCGCGAGAAGCTCGCCTCCCTCGCCACCCTGGCCGCCGGCGCGGCCCACGAGCTCTCCACGCCCCTGGCCACCATCGCCATCGTGGCCAAGGAGCTGCAGCGGGAGCTGGCCGCCGACGAGCGGCCGAGCGTGCGGACCGATCTCCAGCTGGTGCGCGACCAGGTGGGGCGCTGCCGCGAGATCCTCGACCGGATGTCGCGCCACGCGGGCGAGCACGTGGGCGAGCCGCTCGCCCCCTTCGAGCTGCGCTCCTGGCTGGAGATGGCCTTCGACGGGCTCGCCGGGCGCGACCGGGTGCAGGTCGAGCTCGGGCCCGGCTCGGCGGACGCCACTCTCGCCGGCCCGCAGCGCGCGCTGTCGGAGGCGCTGCGCGGCCTGCTCAAGAACGCCATCCAGGCCTCGGAGCCGGGTGCGCCCGTGACGCTGCGGGCCTCGGCCACCGACGACAGGATCCGCGTGACGGTCGTCGACCGCGGACGCGGCATGACCCCGGACGTGCTCGCCCGCGTGGGCGAGCCGTTCTTCACCACCAAGGTTCCCGGCGAGGGGATGGGGCTCGGCCTCTTCCTGACCCGGGCGCTGGCCGAGCAGCTCGGCGGCGACTTCCACATCAGCTCCACCCCGGGGGCGGGGACGGAGGCACGCATCGACCTGCCGGCTGCGCACGCCGGCGAGAGGAGCAGCCCATGAACCAGACCGTCGAGACGACACGCGAGACCCTGCCGAGCATCCTCCTGGTGGACGACGACGAGGTGCTCCGGGAGCGGCTCGCCACCGCGATCCGGGCGCGGGGGTACGAGGTCCGGACCGCCGGGAACTCGGAGGAGGCGCTCCGCGAGGTGACGCGCGAGTCGCCGGAGATGGCGGTGCTCGACCTCCGCATGCCGGGCGGCTCGGGGATCGACGTGCTCCGGGAGCTCAAGAAGCAGGACCCGGCCACCCGCGTCCTGATGCTGACCGGGTACGGCAGCATCGCCACCGCGGTCGAGGCGGTGCGCGAGGGGGCGATCGGCTACCTGCCGAAGCCCGCGGATGCGGACGAGATCCTGGCGGCGCTGAACGGCACCAACACCGCCAAGGAGAAGGGGATCGAGACCCCCTCGCTCGCCCGGGCGGAGTGGGAGCACATCCAGCGCGTGCTCGCCGACTGCGGCGGGAACATCTCCGAGGCGGCGCGCCGGCTCGGCATCCACCGCCGCTCGCTGCAGCGGAAGCTTCACAAGTACCCGCCCGCTCGCTGAGGAGCGGCTCCCGGTCCGGGGGTGCCGAGCGCTCTCGGGTCGCTTCCGCGGGGGCGGGCGACCTCGAGGAGAGCCCGTGCGCTGGCGCCGCCGCAGGCGCTGACCGGATGGGGCTCCAGAGGCTCACGCGACGCCGCCCGTGCGCAGCGGCGCCGTCGTGGGGTTCCTGGCGAGCTGCGCGCTCGTGATGTCCCGTGATCTGGGTATGGGTCCCACACGAACGAGGGTGATCCGGCACCGCCCGTCACGCGTGTGCAGGTGCCCGGATTTCCTAGCGGCAGGATCGGCACGACTCTTTCATTGGGCTTGGGGCGGGAGGCCCCATGATCCGCTTCGTGCTCGCCACCTTCCTTGCCGCCTCGACCACCGTCGCCGCCGCCGGCGATATCGCCCGGATGCCGGGGGAGTCCTCCGCCTCGTTCGCCTGCAGGAAGCTCCTCGTGCCGAGCGCCCGCTCCTGCGTGGCCCGCTGCGAGGCCCGCCACCAGGGCGCGCTCGACGGCGAGGCCCGCTGGAGCTGCGTCCAGGCGTGCACCGAGGACCACCTCGCCGCCATGGCCGACTGCCGTGCCGAGCTCTCCACGGCGAAGCCCGCGGACACCGGCCGGCTGGCCACGCGCTAGCGCCGGGCGAGGGTTTCGCTGACCCCGCCGGACGCGGGGGCGTCGGGCCGCTGCTCCCGTCGATTGAATCCTTTTCCGCCCCTGGATATCCCACCGGACGAGGTGCCGCGCGCCGATTCCCGGCCGGGTCCTCGAGAGGCGAACGCATGGCTGGCGCGACGGTGCAGCTCGACGCCCGGACCTTCCGGGAGACGGTGGAGAAGGACGGGATCGTGCTCGTGGACTGGTGGGCCTCCTGGTGCGGGCCCTGCCGGGCCTTCGCGCCCGTCTACGAGAAGGTCGCCGTCGCCCACCCGGACATCACCTTCGGCAAGGTGGACACCGAGGCGGAGCAGGAGCTGGCGGCGTCGTTCGACATTCGCTCCATCCCCACGCTGATGATCCTGCGCGACCGGGTCCTGCTCTACGCGCAGCCCGGCGCCCTGCCCGAAGCCGCGCTGGAGGACCTGATCCAGCGGGCGCGTGACCTCGACATGGAGAAGGTGCGCGCGGAGATCGCGGCGCAGGAGAAGGGCGCCCCGGATCAGGCCTGACCCAGCGGGCGGCCGCCCTGCCGGCCGCCCGGGGAGCTTCGCCCGACCTCAGTCCCTCCTCAGCCGGGGCGCGGTGACGCCGCGGCCCCGCCCCCTGTCAGACCGGCTTGCTACCTGAACGGACGTGCAGCTATGTTGTCCGGGAGCGGAAGCGGCCATGCCGGGATCCCATCACCTCGTCCTCGCCCAGCTCCGGGAAGCGATCCGGCGCATCGAGCGCCGCCCCGCGCGCCGCGAGGGGTTCGTCCCGTGCGGCCGGCCGGAGATCGACGCGGTGCTGCCAGGAGGCGGTTTTCCGCGCGGCGCCCTCTCCGAGCTCGCCGGCGGGCCGGCGAGCGGGAAGGCGGCCGTGGCGCTCTCGCTCTTCGCCGCCCTCGGCCCGGACGAGCTGTACGCGTGGGTGGACGCGCGCGGCGAGCTCTACCCGCCGGCCGCGGCGCTGCTCGGGGTGGACCTGGCGCGGCTGCTCGTGGTCCGCCCGGGAGCGGCGGCGAGGAGGGGGGGGCCGGGCGCGGGTCCCGCCCTGGCGGCGCTCTGGGCGGCCGAGGCGCTGCTGGGCTCCGGGGCGTTCGCGGCGGTGGCGATCGACGTACCCCCGGCCCGGCTCGCGCGGGGCGCCGACGCGGTCGCGCGCCGGCTCCAGGCGGCGGCCGAGAAGGGCGGGGCGGTGGGGCTGTGGCTAGGTGGGGGAGAGGCGGGCGTGCGGGTCCCGGCCGCCCTGCGCCTCGAGCTGTCGTCGGAGGGCGGGAAGGTCGTGGCTCGCCGGCGCGGCGGCGGAGCGGGGAGGGCGGACCATGCCGCCTGAGGCCGGCCCGCGGCTGCTCGCCCTCCACCTGCCGGACCTCCCCGTGCAGCGGCTTCGCCGCTCGCGCGAGCGCCTCCAGGGCCGGCCGGTGGCGGTGGTGGAGGAGGGGCGGGTGGTGTGCTGCGACGCCGAGGCCCGGGCCGCGGGGGTGCGCCGCGGGGCGGCCGCCGCCGAGGCGCTCGCCGCCTGCGGCCGGATCGAGCTCGCGCCGCTCGACGCCGCGGCGGACTTGAAGGCGCTCCGCTCCCTGGCCGAGGCGCTGCTCGCGCTCGGGCCGGCGGTGGAGGTCGCGCCGCCCGACGTCCTGCTCCTCGACGCGAGCGCGGCCGGGCTGCTCGCGAGGAGCGGGTCGGCGAAGGGCCCGCCGTCCCGCGGAGCGGAGGAGAGGGCGGCCTCGCCCGGGGATCCCGAGCAGCAGCTGGCGGCGCGGGCGCTCGCGGTGGTGGCGGAGATGGGCTACGACGCCCGGGCGGTCGCGGCGAGCGGCCGGGCGCCGGCCCGGGCCCTGGCTCGGTTCGCGCGCGAGGCGCTCCGGGTGGTGCCGCCGGGGGCGCTCGCCGGCGCCCTCGGGGCGCTGCCGCTCGAGGCGCTCGGGCTCGCGCCGGCGGTGGTGGCGCGCCTGGCCGGGCTCGGGGTGGGGGACGTGGGGGCGCTGGCGCGGCTGCCGCCGGGCACCCTCGCCCACCGCTTCGGGCCGGAGGGGGTGGCGGCCGCCCGGCTGGCGCGCGGGGAAGACGCCTCTCCGCTCGTGGCCTACGTCCCGGCGACCCTGCCGGAGGAGGCGGTCGAGCTCGAGGGCCCGGCGGAGAGCGCCGAGCCGCTCCTCTTCGCGCTCAAGCGGCTCGCCGACCGGCTCGCGGCGCGGCTCGCTCCCCGCGGGCTGGGGGCGACCCGGCTCCAGCTCGCGCTGCTCCTCGATCCGCGGGGGGAGGAGCGGATCCCCGTGCCCCTCGCCCAGCCGAGCTCGGCCACAGGGCGCTGGCTCTCGCCGCTCAAGGAGCACCTCTTCACGCTCCGGCTGCCCGGGGCGGTGGCCGGGCTCCGCCTCACGGTGGTCGAGGTCGCCCCGATGATGGCCGAGCAGCTCGCCTTCGGCGATCGGCCGGAGGCGCTCGCTGCCCTGGATGGCGTCCTGGCCCGGCTCGCGGTGCGGCTCGGGGAGGGGGCGGTCTTCGCGGCCGAGCCGGTGGAGCGCTACCGGCCGGAGAGCGCCTACCGGGCGGTGCCGTTCCGTCCGCCGCCCACGGGCCGGGGCGAGGCCGTGGCCGAGGCGCCTCCCCCCTGGCCGTCGGGGCCCCTGCCCGGGGGCGCGCGCCCGACGCGGCTGCTCGGAGCGCCGGAGCCGGTGGTGGCGGAGGGGGAGGGGGGGCGGCTCACCGCGCTGCGCGTCGGCGGGGCGGATCGGGCCGTGCTCGCGTTCGAGGGGCCGGAGCGGCTCCGGGGAGAGTGGTGGGCCGGCCCGTTCGACCGCGATTACTACCGCGTCCGGCTGGACGGGCTGGGGGACTGCTGGGTCTACCGGGACGGCGCCGACGGGCGCCTCTACCTGCACGGGTTCTTCGACTGATGCCGGGGCGGAGCGCCACGGGCGAGGCGGGGCGGAGCGGCCGGGGGCCGCGCTACGCCGAGCTGCGCTGCCGCTCGTGCTTCTCCTTCCTCGAGGGCGCGAGCCGCCCCGAGGAGCTGGTGGAGCGGGCCGCCGAGCTCGGGCTCTCTGCCCTGGCGCTGGCCGACGTGAACGGGCTCTACGGCGCCGTCCGCGCCCACGCCGCCGCCCGGCGGCTCGAGCTCCCGCTGGTGGTCGGAGCGGAGCTGGCGGTGGGGGGGCTGGTCCCGGGTCGTCCCGCCCGCCTGGCCCTCCTGGCGATGGACCGGGAGGGCTACGCCAACCTGTGCCGGCTGGTCACCCGGGCCCACTGCGGCGTGGAGCTGGGCGCGGGTTCCGGGGGCCGGGACGGGGAGGAGGGCGAAGGAGGGGGTCGCGGGGAGGGGACCGCGGTGGCCCGCCGCGAGAAGGACGAGGTCGGGGTGGCGTTCTCCGAGGTGGGGGGGCGGGGGAAGGGGCTCTTCGCCCTCTACCCGGGCGCGGACGGGGACGCGGCGGCGCGCCTGCGGGACGTGTTCGGCCGGAGGCTGGCGCTGGCGGTGTCCCGCCACCGGGTGGCGGGGGAGGAGGCGCGGGTGCTGGCCGCGCGCGCCATCGGGCGGCGGCTCGGGATCGAGGTGGCGGTCACGAACGACGTCCACACCCACACCCGCGCCCGGCAGGTGCTCCAGGACGTGCTCACCTGCGTGCGGCTCGGGACCACGGTGGAGCGGGCCGGCCGGCGGCTCTTCCCCAACGCGGAGCGGACGCTCAAGGGGCCGGAGGAGATGGCGCGGCTCTGGAGCGACTTCCCGGAGGGGCTGGAGACCGCCGCCGAGATCGCGGAGCGGTGCCGCTTCCGGCTGGAGGAGATCCGGGGCGAGCACCCGCTGCCGCCGGTGGTGGTGGAGCGGGAGGTGCTCGCCGAGGGGGTGGAGCGCGCCCTCTCCAGCCCGGCGCAGTCGGACCGGGAGGCCGCCGCCACGCCGCACCACCGGCTCCGGACCACGAGCCCGGCCCCGACCGCGCCCGGCGCGGAGGGCGCCGCCGGGCGGGACGCCGCCGCGCCCCCCGCCGCCCGGCCGGCTCCGGGCTCGCCGGGCGCCCCTCCCGCGGTGGCTCCGGGCGGCGGGGCTCCCGCCCCGGTCTCGGGCATGCCCCTCCTGCGCGCGCTCGTGGCCGAGGGGGCGCGCTGGCGGTACGGGGGCGAGCCGCCCGAGGAGGTGGTGCGCCAGCTCGCGAGGGAGCTCGACCTGGTGGAGGACCTCGGCTACGCGAGCTACTTCCTCACCGTCTGGGACGTGGTCCGCTTCGCGCGCTCCCGCGGCATCCTCTGCCAGGGGCGGGGGAGCGCGGCCAACTCCGCCATCTGCTACGTCCTCGGGGTCACCTCCATCGATCCGGTGCGGATGGGGCTCCTCTTCGAGCGCTTCCTCTCCGCCGAGCGCGGCGAGCCGCCCGACATCGACGTCGACTTCGAGCACGAGCGGCGCGAGGAGGTGCTCCAGTACGTCTACGACCGGTACGGGCGCGATCGGGCCGGGATGGTCTGCGAGGTGATCACCTACCGGGGGAAGTCCGCGCTCCGGGACGTGGGCAAGGCGCTCGGGCTCTCGCTCCCGCAGGTGGACCGGCTCGCCAAGCTGGTGGGGAGCTACGAGGACCTCGGCCAGGTGGGGCCCGAGCTCCTCGCCCAGGCGGGGCTGGACGCGGTCGAGTCCGATCGGGTCCGGATGACGCTGGCGCTCGCCCGCGAGCTCCAGGGCTTCCCGCGCCACCTCTCCATCCACGTGGGTGGGTTCGTGATCACGCGCCGGCCGCTCTGCGAGACCGTGCCCATCGAGCCCGCCGCCATGCCGGGCCGGACCATCGTCCAGTGGGACAAGGACGACCTCGCCGAGCTCGACCTCCTCAAGGTGGACCTGCTCGGGCTGGGGATGCTGACCGCGCTCTCCCGGGCGCTCGCCCTCCTCGCGCGCCACCGCCCCGCCCCGGCGCTCCCCACCGCCTGCCCGCACCCGGCCTCGCTGGCGGAGATCCCCGCCGAGGATCCGGCCGTCTACGAGATGCTCGGGAAGGCCGATTCGATCGGCGTCTTCCAGGTGGAGTCGCGGGCCCAGATGTCGCTCGCCCCGCGGCTCCGGCCCCGGAGCTTCTACGACCTCGTCATCTCGGTGGCGATCATCCGCCCGGGCCCGATCCAGGGGGGCATGGTCCACCCCTACCTCCGCCGGCGCGACGGGAAGGAGCAGATCCGCTACCCCTACGCGCCGCTCGAGCCGGTGCTGGCCCGGACCCTGGGCGTGCCGCTCTTCCAGGAGCAAGCCATGCGGCTGGCGGTGGTGGCGGCGGGGTTCACCCCCGGGGAGGCGGACGAGCTGCGGCGGGTGATGACCCACCGCCGCTCCCACGAGAAGCTCGCCGCCATGAAGGCCCGGCTGGTGGCCGGGATGGCGGAGCGGAAGATCCCGACCGAGGACGCGGAGGCGATCTTCCGCCAGCTCCTCGGGTTCGCCGGCTACGGCTTCCCCGAGTCGCACGCCGCCTCCTTCGCGCTCCTCGTCTACGCCTCCGCCTGGCTGAAGCGCTACCACCCCGCCGCCTTCGCCTGCGCCCTCCTGAACAGCCAGCCCATGGGCTTCTACGCGCCGCACACCCTGGTCGAGGACGCCAAGCGGCACGGCGTGGAGGTGCGGGGAGTGGACGTGAGCGCCAGCGGCTGGGAGAGCGCCCTGGAGGGGCCGGTTGCGGGTCGCCCCGCCGGACCGGGCGAGGCGCCGGTCCTGCGCGTCGGGCTGCACGCGGTCCGCGGGCTCCCGCGCGCGGTGGGGGAGGCGCTCCTGGCCGCCCGCGGCGAGACCCCCTTCGCCTCGCTCGCGGATCTGGTCCGCCGGACGGAGGTCTCCCGCCCCTGGCTGGTGCGGCTGGCGGAGGCGGGGGCGCTCGAGGCGCTCGCCCCGGGGCGGCGGAGCGCGATCTGGCGGAGCCTGGCGGTGGAGGGGGACGGGGGCGATCTCTTCGCCGGCCTCGCCCCGCCGGAGCCGGAGGCCACCCTCCCGGCGGCGACCGCCGCCGAGGAGGTCACCGCCGACTTCGCCACCACCGGCCTGTCGGCGCGCGGGCACCCCATGGCGCTGGTGCGGCCGGGGCTGTCGAGCGGGCGGATCCGGACCGCCCGGGAGCTGGGCCGGCTGCCGGATCGGGCCCCGGTGGAGGTGGCCGGGCTCGTGATCGTGCGGCAGCGGCCGGAGACGGCGCGGGGGATCGTCTTCGTCTCCCTGGAGGACGAGACCGGGATCGCGAACCTGGTGGTGACGCCCGACGTCTACGAGCGGTTCCGGCCCGTGGTCCGGGGGGCGCCCTTCCTGCTCGCCCGCGGGCGGGTGGAGCGGAGCGGGGCGGTGGTGAACGTCCGGGTGGACTCGGTGGCGCCGCTGGCCCTCGCGCCCGCGGTGGGCGAGCGGGCCCGGAGCTTCCACTGAAGGGGGGCGCGCCGAGCAGGGCCGCGGAAGAGGTCGCGCCGGCTCGCCGGGAGGAGGGTCCCCCGGCGGCCGGCGCGCGATCAGGGATCGGCCGGGATCAGCTGCAGCCCGTGGTCGAGCCGCAGTTGACGCACTTGTAGCAGGCGCCGTTCCGGACCGTGATCGAGCCGCAGGTGGGGCAGGGCGGCGCGTCGCTGTCGGTCGCGTGCCGGCTCGCCCCGTTGGTCGCCTGGGCGGGGAGGGACCTCACCACCACCGTCTGGCCCGAGGAGGCCTGCTTCGAGGGCGCCTCGCCCGGGCTCATGAGCGTGGGCGGGGTGAGGCCGGAGCCCTCCTCGCTGGGGAGGAACTTGAGCGCCAGCCAGCGGAAGATGTAGTCCGTGATCGACTTGGCGATGGGGATGTCCGGGTTCCCGGTGAAGCCGGACGGCTCGTAGCGGGTGTGGCTGAACTTGTCGCAGAGGACGTGGAGCGGCACCCCGTACTGGAGCGCCATCGAGATCCCGGTGGCGAAGCTGTCCATCAGGCCCGAGACCACCGAGCCCTCCTTCGCCATGGTGATGAAGACCTCGCCGGGCGTGCCGTCGTCGTACATGCCGACGGTCATGTAGCCCTCGTGGCCGCCGATCGAGAACTTGTGGGTGATCGAGCGGCGCTCGTCCGGCAGCCGCCGGCGCGCCAGCCGGGGCTCGGCGGCCTTCTCCTCCTTCTGCTCCTTCGCGTCCTTCCCGGTGTTGAGCGGCTGGCTCCGCTTGCACCCGTCGCGGTAGATGGCCACCGCCTTGAGCCCGAGCTTCCAGCTCTCGACGTAGGCGTGCTCGATCTCCTCGGGGGTGGCCGAGGTCGGCATGTTCACGGTCTTGGAGATGGCCCCCGAGAGGAAGGGCTGGACCGCGCCCATCATCCGGATGTGGCCCATGTAGTGGATGGACCGGGTGCCGTTGCGGGCCCGGAAGGCGCAGTCGAAGACCGCCAGGTGCTCGGAGCGGAGGGAGGGCGCGCCCTCGATGGTCTCCATCTCGTCGATGAACTGCATGACGCTGGTGATCTCCTCGGGCGAGTAGCCGAGCCGCTGCAGCGCCAGGGGGACCGTGTTGTTGACGATCTTGAGGACCCCGCCGCCCACCAGCTTCTTGTACTTGACGAGCGCGATGTCGGGCTCGATGCCGGTGGTGTCGCAGTCCATCATGAAGCCGATGGTGCCGGTGGGCGCGAGCACGGTGACCTGCGCGTTCCGGTAGCCGCTCTGGATCCCCTGGTGCAGGGCGTCGGCCCAGGCGTCGCGGGCGGCGGAGAGCAGGCCGCGCTCGACCAGGGTGGGGTCGATCCGGTCGACGTGCTGGGCGTGCTTGCGGATCACGCCCAGGAACGGCTCGTGGTTCCGCTCGTAGCCGGCGAAGGGCCCGATCCGGTCGGCGATCCGGGCGCTCATGGCGTACGCCTCGCCGGTCATCAGGGAGGTGATCGCCGCGGCGCAGGCGCGCCCCGCGTCGGAGTCGTAGGGCAGGCCGCTCGCCATGAGGAAGGCGCCGAGGTTCGCGTAGCCGAGCCCGAGGGGCCGATAGTCCTCGCTGTTCCTGCCGATGGCCGGGGTGGGGTACTTGGCGTTCGAGACCAGGATCTCCTGGGCCAGGATGGTGAGGTCCACCGCCCGCTTGAACGTCTCCGCGTCGAAGCCCCCGTCGATCGACCGGAAGTGCATCAGGTTGAGGGAGGCGAGGTTGCAGGCGGAGTCGTCGAGGAACATGTACTCCGAGCAGGGGTTGGACGCGTTGATCCGGTCGGTGCCCGGGCAGGTGTGCCAGGCGTTGATGGTGGTGTCGAACTGCATGCCCGGGTCGCCGCAGGTCCAGGCCGCCTCGGTGATGCTGCGCATGAGGTCCTTGGCCCGCACGGTCTCGAGCGCCGACCCGTCGGTGCGGGCGCGGAGCTGCCACTCCCGGTCCTCGAGCACCGCCCGCATGAAGGCGTCGGTCACCCGGACGGAGTGGTTGGCGTTCTGGAAGAAGACCGAGTCGTAGGCCCCGCCCTTCACGTTGAAGCCGCCGTCGTAGCCGGCCTCGATGAGGGCCCAGGCCTTCTTCTCCTCGTCGGCCTTGCAGGAGACGAACTCCGCGACGTCGGGGTGATCGGCGTCGAGGATCACCATCTTGGCGGCGCGGCGGGTCTTGCCGCCGGACTTGATCACGCCGGCGAAGGCGTCGAAGCCGCGCATGAAGGAGACCGGGCCGGAGGCCTCGCCGCCGCCGGAGAGTCGCTCCTTGGAGGAGCGGATCTTGGAGAGGTTGGAGCCGGCCCCCGAGCCGTACTTGAAGAGCATCCCCTCGGTGTGGGCGAGGCGGAGGATGGAGTCCATCGAGTCGCCCACCGAGTTGATGAAGCAGGCGGAGCACTGCGGGTGCTCCTCGACGCCCACGTTGAACCAGACCGGCGAGTTGAAGCTCAGCTTCTGCCGGTAGACGAGGTGGCCGAGCTCGGCCTCGAAGGTGGCCGCGTCCTCCTCGGTGGCGAAGTAGCCGTCCTTGCGCCCCCAGGCCGCGATCGTGCTCACCACCCGGCTCACCAGCTGGCGGACCGAGCGCTCGCGCGAGGGCGCGCCGAGCGGGCCGCGGAAGTACTTGGAGGCGACCACGTTGGTGGCGAGCAGCGACCAGCTCTTCGGGACCTCGACGTCCTTCTGCTCGAAGATGAGCGCGCCGCCCTCGCCGGTGATCGAGGCGGTGCGCGTCTCCCAGGCCAGCTCCTCGGCCGGATCCACGCCCTTGGTGGTGAACGTCCGGGGGATGGTGAGCCCCCGCTTCGGCAGCTTCTTCGCGGGCTTCGCCGTCCGACGCTGCCCCGTGACCTCGCGCTCCATCATCTTGGAATCCTCCGCCCCATCCCGGCTCCCCTGGAGTCCGGGCAAACACGTGTCCCATCGCGCACGGAATTCCCGTGGCGCCCTCGAACGTGCCTCCGGCCGGCCCGCGTTCAGTGAACCGGAGGTCTACTGGAGAGGTCTGACAGCCAGCCGTCGCCCTGCCGGCAAGAAGAGAGAGCCAGTTGCTGCGCCGCCCGCCCGACCATCCCGCCCATCCTTCCCACCTCGCGCCCCCGCGAGGCAGTCTCGAACCCTAGCACCGTGTCAGCAGCGTGACCACAATATATTGTGCCCCTCATGTATGGCAACACAACATACGGGAACTTCTGGGGTGCGAACCCGTAAGAGGCTGGGGTCGGGAGCGCACAGGGCATCGCGCCCCCCTGGCCGCCGGCCGAGGAGGGGCGCCATGGCCCCCCGATGCGCCGCATGTTAGAACCCCCGCGCTCCGATGGCCGGAAACAACGTTCACATCCGCAACTTCTCGATCATCGCCCACATCGACCACGGCAAGTCGACGCTCGCCGACCGCCTGCTCGAGAAGACGGGCACGGTCTCGAAGCGCGAGGCCCAGGCCCAGTTCCTCGACAACATGGAGCTGGAGCGCGAGCGCGGGATCACCATCAAGGCCCAGACGGTGCGCATGCGCTACCGGGCCCGGGACGGCAAGGACTACGAGCTCAACCTGATCGACACCCCGGGCCACGTGGACTTCGCCTACGAGGTCTCCCGCTCGCTGGCCGCCTGCGAGGGGGCGATCCTGGTGGTGGACGCGACCCAGGGCGTCGAGGCCCAGACCCTCGCCAACGTCTACCAGGCGCTCGACCACGACCTCGAGATCGTGCCGGTGATCAACAAGATCGACCTCCCCAGCGCCGACGTCGAGGGGGTGCGCAAGGAGATCGAGGAGGTGATCGGCCTCGAGGCCCACGACGCCGTCCCCGCTTCGGCCAAGGAGGGGGTGGGGATCGAGGAGATCCTCGAGGAGATCGTGCGGCGGGTGCCGCCGCCGGAGGGGGATCCGGAGGGGACGCTCAAGGCGATCATCTTCGACTCCTGGTACGACTCCTACCGCGGCGTGGTGATGCTGGTTCGGGTGTTCGAGGGGACGCTGCGGCCGAAGCAGAAGATCCTCCTCTGGTCGAACCGGAAGGAGTTCGAGGTCCAGGAGCTCGGCGTCTTCGCCCCGTTCGCCACTCCGGTGGCGGAGCTGCAGGCGGGCGAGGTGGGGATCGTGGTGGCGAACGTGAAGGAGGTCCACGACGCCAAGGTGGGCGACACCATCACCGGCGCCGACCAGCCCACCAGCGCCCCCTTCCCCGGCTTCAAGGTGGTGAAGCCCATGGTCTTCTCCGGGGTCTTCCCCATCGAGGCCAAGGACTACGACCAGCTCCGGGACGCGCTGGAGAAGCTCTCCCTCAATGACTCCGCCTTCACCTTCGAGCCGGAGACCTCCCAGGCCCTCGGGTTCGGTTTCCGCTGCGGCTACCTCGGCCTCCTCCACATGGAGATCGTGCAGGAGCGGCTCGAGCGCGAGTACGAGCTGGCCCTCATCACCACCGCCCCCTCGGTGGTCTACCGGGTGACCGACACCGCCGGGAAGGTCGAGGAGATCGACAACCCGGCCAAGCTCCCGCCGGTCCAGAAGATCGCCAAGCTGGAGGAGCCGCACCTCACCTGCCACGTCCACGCCCGGGCGGAGGACGTCGGGGCGATCCTGAAGCTCTGCCAGGAGCGGCGCGGGATCCAGAAGGACCTGAAGTACCTGGGGACGGCGCGGGTCCAGATCACCTACGACATCCCGCTCGCCGAGGTGGTCTTCGACTTCTTCGACCGGCTCAAGTCGGTCTCCCGCGGCTACGCCAGCCTCGACTACGAGCTCAAGGGCTACGAGGAGGCGGAGCTGGTGAAGCTCGACATCCTCATCAACGGGGAGCCGGTCGACGCCCTCTCGGTGATCGTCCACCGGGAGCGGGCCTACCAGCGCGGCCGCGACCTCTGCCAGAAGCTCCGCGAGGTGATCCCGAAGCAGATGTACGAGGTGGCGATCCAGGCCGCCATCGGCGCGAAGATCATCTCCCGCGAGACCGTCAAGGCGTTCCGCAAGAACGTGCTCGCCAAGTGCTACGGCGGGGACATCACCCGCAAGCGCAAGCTCCTCGAGAAGCAGAAGGAGGGGAAGAAGCGCATGAAGCAGGTGGGCTCGGTGGAGATCCCCCAGGAGGCCTTCCTGGCGGTCCTCAAGGTGGAGGAGTAGGGGGCCGTGGAGGCCGAGGCGCAGCGCGTCCGCAAGGCGCGCCGCGAGGCGCGGCGGGGGGCGCGCGAGGCCCGGCGCCTGGCCGCCCGCCACGCCAAGCGGCTGGGCGCGGCGCGGGCGGAGGTCGAGGCGGCCGCGAAGGAGGCGGAGGCGGCGGCCAGGGGAGAGGATCCGGCCCGGCTCTCCGGAGCGGTCCGGGAGCTGGCCCGGGTCTGGGAGGTCCACCTCGTCCCCCTCCGCACGCCCTTCTGGCGGGAGCTGCTCCAGGCCCTGGTGGTGGCGATCGCGCTCGGGCTGGTCGTCCGCGGCCTGGTGGCCGACGTCTACCGGGTCCCCACCACCTCGATGGCGCCCAGCGTGCTGGCCGGCGACGCCGTCCTGGTCTGGCGCCCGGCCTACGCCCTCCGGCTCCCCTTCACCCGGCTCTCCCTCCTCGAGACCGCCGCCCCCCGCCGGGGCGACGTGGTGGTCTTCGAGAGCCCGCGCACCCCGGGGGCGATCTGGGTGAAGCGGGTGGTGGGGGTCCCCGGGGACGTGATCGAGCTGCGGGACCAGGCCCTGGTCGTGAACGGCGTGCCCCAGCCCCGCGCCGCCGAGGGGGAGTGGGAGTACCTGGAATCCGAGGGCGGGACCTCCTACCGGCAGCGCTGCCGCCGGTTCCGCGAGTCGGTCGCCCGCGGGCCGCTCTCGCCGGTGACGGAGGCCGCCTCGGCCGAGGCCGAGGCGAGCTGGCAGGGGGGGGCGCAGGCCGGGGTGGCGAGCTACTCCGTCCTCCAGTGCCGGCGCCCGCGGCAGGCCAGCCGGGAGGGGCCGTTCGAGGTGGTCCGGCCGGGGCACGTCTTCGTGCTGGGCGACAACCGCGACCTCTCCACCGACAGCCGGGACGGGCGGACCGGCCAGATCCCGGTGGCGGCGATCCGGGGCCGGGCGGTCCGCGTGCTCTGGAGCGTGGGCGACGGCGGCTGGCCGCGGACCGCCGCCGGTCTCCGGATCGAGCGGCTTTTCAAACCCATCCCGTAGCTGCTAGAACGAGCCCCCGATGCGCTGCACTCCGCCGCCCGGCGCGCTCCCGCGCGCCCGCGGGAGCGTCAACTGGGTCACGCTCCTGATGGTCTCCGTCCTGGTGGGCGGCGGCTACCTGGGCTGGGTCTACGTGCCGCTCTACCTCGCGCACTTCGAGGTGAAGCAGGTGGTGCGCGAGTACATGAACCAGGCGATCAAGGACCCGAACGACGATCGCCTCCGCGACAACATGGTCGCGAAGCTCAAGATCCTCGACACCGTGGTGGTGACCGGGCAGGACGGGAAGCCGGAGAAGGTGCCGGCGGTGGACGTTCGGGCGGAGGACGTGGTCTGGGAGCGGGAGCCGGATGCCACCCCGCCCACCCTCCGGGTCGCCTTCCAGTACGTGCGCACGGTGGAGTTTCCGTTCCTGGACCGGAGGACGGAGAAGGTCTTCACCATCGACCTGACCCAGGACGTCTCGGTCCCGAACTGGGCGCCGGCGCGGTAGAAGGGGGAGCGGATGAACGCGGGCGAGATCGAGCGGGCGGTCAAGCGCCTGGCGCGGGAGATCGCGGAGCGCGCCAAGGCGAGCGGGGCGTCGAGGAGCCTGGCCATCGTCGGGGTCCGGCGGGGCGGGGTCCACCTCGGGGAGCGGCTGCGCAAGGCGCTCGCCGCCGAGCTCGGGACGGAGCCGGCCGTGGGCACCCTCGACATCGCCCTCTACCGGGACGACCTGGCGGAGAAGGGGGTGGCCCCGGTGATCGGCCCCACCGACGTCCGCTTCCCGGTCCAGGGGAAGACCATCGTCCTGGTGGACGACGTCCTCTACACCGGCCGCACGGTGCGCGCCGCCCTCGACGAGCTGGTCGACTTCGGCCGGCCGCGGCGCGTCTGGCTGGCGGTCCTGGTGGACCGGGGCGGGCGCGAGCTGCCGGTGGCCGCCGACTTCGTCGGGGCGCGGCTCGAGGTGGCGGAGGGCGACGACGTCCAGGTCCGCCTGGTGGAGGGCGGCGCGGCCGAGGACGCCGTGGTGATCAAGCCGAGGAGGGCGCCGTGATCGGCCGACACAGGCACTGCATCGCGCTGGCGGACTTCTCCCGCGAGGAGATCCTCGAGGTCCTCGACCTGGCGGTCTCGATGAAGGAGGTCCTCCAGCGCCCCATCAAGAAGGTGCCCAGCCTGCGGGGCAAGACGGTGGTGAACCTCTTCTTCGAGGCCTCCACCCGCACCCGGAGCTCCTTCGAGATCGCGGCCAAGGTCCTCTCCGCCGACGCCCTCAACTGGACCTCGAGCTCCTCCTCGGTCACCAAGGGCGAGACCCTGGTCGACACCGCCAAGAACCTGGAGGCGATGCGCCCCGACGTGCTGGTGATCCGGCACGCGGCCGGCGGCGCCCCGCAGCTGGTGGCGGAGCGGGTGGGCTGCTCGGTGGTCTCGGCCGGCGACGGCGCCCACGAGCACCCGAGCCAGGGTCTGCTCGACTGCTTCACCTTGCGGGAGAAGCTCGGCACGCTCTCGGGCAAGACCGTGGCCATCGTCGGCGACATCAGCCACTCCCGCGTGGCCCGCTCCGACCTGCACGCCTTCGGGAAGCTCGGGGCGACGGTCCGGCTCTGCGGTCCCCCCACCATGATCCCGGCGGGCGTCGAGGCGCTGGGCGCCACGGTCCACACCAAGCTCCGGGAGGCGGTCGAGGGGGCGGACGCCGTGATCATGCTGCGCATCCAGCACGAGCGGATCGGCGACCCGCTCATCCCCGGGACGCGCGAGTACTCCAAGCTCTGGGGGCTGAACGCGAGGAAGGCCGAGGAGTGGCTCAAGCCCTCCTGCGTGATCCTCCACCCCGGCCCCATCAACCGGGGGGTCGAGCTCTCTCCCGAGGTGGCGGACGGGCCGCGCTCGGTGATCCTCGACCAGGTCCAGAACGGGGTGGCGGTCCGGATGGCCATCCTCTACCTGCTCGCCGGCGGCGGCGCGGACTCGGCCGCGGAGGCCAAGGCGTGATGTCCGAACTGCTCTTCATCGAGGGCGGCCGGGTGATCGACCCGGCGGGCGGCGTGGACGGGATCCGGACCGTGGTGATCCGCGAGGGGAAGATCGCGGAGGTGGCCGAGCGGGTGGAGCGGCCGCGCGACGCCCGGGCCATCGACGCTCGCGGGCGCTGGGTCACCCCGGGCCTGGTGGACCTGCACGTCCACCTGCGCGAGCCGGGGCAGGAGTACAAGGAGACGGTGGCGACCGGCGCCCGGGCGGCGGTGGCGGGCGGCTTCACCTCCGTCTGCGCCATGCCCAACACCAAGCCGGTGAACGACACCGCCTCGGTGACGGAGCTGGTCCTCGCCCGGGCGGCGGCGGCCGGGCTGGCGCGGGTCTACCCGGTGGGGGCGATCTCCAAGGGCTCGGCCGGGGAGGAGCTGGCCGAGTACGGCGAGCTCGCCGCGGCGGGCTGCGTGGCCCTCTCCGACGACGGGCGGCCGGTGGTCTCCTCGGCGCTCATGCGGCGGGCCCTGGAGTACGCCCGGGCCTTCGGGCTCCCCCTCACCGTCCACGAGGAGGACCCGGGGCTGGTGGGGAAGGGCGTGATGCACGAGGGCGCCGCCTCGACCCGCCTCGGCCTGAAGGGGATCCCGGGCGCGGCCGAGGACGTGATGGTCCTGCGCGACCTGGCGCTGCTCGAGCTCACCGGGGGGCGCCTCCACGTCGCCCACGTCTCCTCGCGGGGCGCGATCCGGGCGATCCGCGAGGCCAAGGCGCGCGGCCTGGCGGTCACCGCCGAGGTCACCCCCCACCACCTCGCCCTCACGGACGAGGACGTGGCCGGCTCGGGCTACTCGACCGACCTCAAGATGAACCCGCCGCTGCGCTCCGCCGAGGACGTCCGCGCCTGCCGCGAGGCGCTCGCCGACGGCACGCTCGACGCCGTCGCCACGGACCACGCCCCGCACTCGGCGGTGGAGAAGGACCTCGAGTTCGACGCCGCCGCCAACGGCGTGGTCGGCCTGGAGACCGCCTTCGCCGTCTGCCTGGAGCTGGTGCGCGTGGGGGCGATCCCGGAGCGCCGGCTGATCGAGGCGATGACGGCCGGGCCGGCCCGGGCCTTCGGCCTGCCGGGCGGGACGCTCGCCCGCGGGGCGGCGGCCGACGCGGCGGTCTTCGACCCCACCGCCGAGTGGGTGGTGGAGCCGGAGCGACTCCACTCCAAGGGCCACAACACCCCCTGGAAGGGGAGGCGGCTCACCGGGCGTTGTACCCACGCGATCGTGGCCGGGCGCGTGGTCCACGAGGAGGGCAGGGCAGACCGATGAGGAAGGCGATCCTGGCGCTGGCGGACGGCACCACCTTCGAGGGCTCGTCGCTGGGCGCGACCGGCGAGGCCTCGGGGGAGGTCGTCTTCAACACCTCGATGACGGGCTACCAGGAGATCCTGACCGACCCGTCGTACGTCGGGCAGATGATCTGCATGACGTACCCGGAGCAGGGGAACTACGGCCTCAACCGCGCCGACGCGGAGTCGGCCAAGCCCCACGCCACCGGGTTCATCGTCCGCCACTTCGCCGGGACCCCCTCGAGCTTCCGCGCCGAGGAGGGGCTCCACGCCTACCTGACCGGGCACGGGATCGTCGGCATCACCGGGATCGACACCCGGCGGCTCACCCGTCACATCCGCACGGCCGGCGCGCAGATGGGGGTGATCGCGACCGAGGGGAGCGCGAAGGCGCTGGTGGAGCGGGCCCGCGCCCTCCCGGGCATGGAGGGCCAGGATCTGGCCACCCGCATCTCCACCCCCACGCCCTACCAGTGGGTGGAGCGGGGCGCCGACGCCTGGCGTGGCGAGGATCGGTCGGAGGAGGGCCAGCCGCGCTTCCACGTGGTGGCCTACGACTGGGGGCTGAAGCGCGCCATGCTCCGGCTCCTGGCCGAGGCCGGCTGCCGGGTCACGGTGGTGCCCTCTCGGACCAGCGCCGAGCAGGCGCTCGCCTTCCGCCCCGATGGCGTCTTCCTCACCAACGGCCCGGGCGACCCGGACGCGGTGGTGGGGGCGCGGGAGACGGTCGCGTCCCTGCTGGGCAAGGTCCCGGTGTTCGGGATCTGCCTCGGCCACCAGATCCTCGCCCTGGCGGTGGGCGGCCGGACCTTCAAGCTCAAGTTCGGCCACCGGGGCGCCAACCAGCCGGTGAAGGAGCTCGACACCGGCAAGGTGGACATCACCGCCCAGAACCACGGCTTCGCGGTGGACGAGAAGAGCCTGGGCAAGCGCGCGCGGGTCACCCACCTGAACCTGAACGACGGCACGGTGGAGGGGCTGGAGGTCCTGGACGCCCCCGCCTACAGCGTCCAGTACCACCCCGAGTCCTCGCCCGGGCCGCACGACGCCCGCCCGCTCTTCGCCCGCTTCGTGGGGATGATGGAGCGAGCCCGATGACCATGCAGGAGCTGCACGACCGGCTCCTCTCGTGGGCCACGGCGGAGCCGCGCAAGGAGGACGTGCTGGCCGCGCGCCGGGAGCACTTCGAGCGCCACGGCGAGCCCCACGAGGAGGATCGCACCTACGAGGCCCGGCTCAACGGGATGCTCGACTTCTACCTCTACGACTTCCGGCCGGGAGGGGGCGCAGCCACCACCCTGGAGCGGTTCGTGGAGGCGGAGGGCGGGAGCCTGGGCCTGGAGGAGCGGGCCGCGTTCCGCGAGCTCGGGAAGAGCCTTCACGGATTGTTCGAGGTCCGCAAGATCATGGACGGGCGGCTCCGGCTGCGGGACCTCTTCGCCGGCGGCGACCACGAGGTGACGGAGCGCCGGCAGGTGGTGGGGCTGGAGAAGGGCGACCTGCTCGAGGCACGGCTCCTCCCGTTCCAGGGCGGGCTGCTCTTCTCCGGGGCCTTCCTCTACCACCCCCGCGAGGCGAAGAAGCCCATCCTCGCCGAGGTGAAGCGGCTGCGGAAGGCGGCGGGGAAGGGGGGGACGCCCGACATCGGCGCCTTCCTCGCGCTCCTCTCGCGCATGGCCCTCAAGCTGGAGCGGTACCGGAACGTGCGGCTCGAGTCGATCTACGACTTCTCGCCGGACGCGCGGACCATGACCCCGCCCCGCGGGCTCAAGGGGCCCTAGTCCCGTGAAGCTCCTGGTCGTGAACGCCGACGACCTCGGCTACGACCCGGAGATCGACCGCGGGATCCTCGACGCGCACGCCCGGGGGATCGTGTCGAGCGCCACCGCCATGGTGGAGACCGCCTTCGCCGCGGCGACGCTGCGCGCCGCTCCGCCCACCCTCGGCATCGGCCTCCACGCCGTCCTCGACCCGGCCGCCGGCGAGGCGGCCGCCGAGGCAGCCCTGCGGCGGCAGCTCGACCGGTTCGAGGCCCTGCGCGGCGCCGCGCCGACGCACCTCGACAGCCACAAGCACGCCCACGCCGCGCGGCCGGTCCTGGCTGCCTTCCTCCGGTTGGCGGCCGCGCGGGGGCTGCCCATCCGGACGCTCGACGATGGGATGCGCGCGGCGGCGCGCGCGGCCGGGGTGGTCACCGCCGATGCCTTCCTCGGTGACGCCGCGCTCCGGCCCGCCTGGACGGAGGAGCGCCTGGCTGCGGCCCTCGCCGCCCTCGGGGAGGGCGCGACGGAGCTCATGGCCCACCCCGGCTACCGGCCGCTCCACGCCCGGACGTCCTTCGGGGCGGAGCGGGAGGTGGAGCTCGGCGCCCTCTGCGGCCAGCGGGCGCGGCAGGCGCTTGCCGCCTCCGGGGCACGGCTCTGTACCTACGCGGATCTGCGCGCAGGCGCGCAGTCCTGAGGTGCTCCCGGCGTCCCGCCGCGGGGGTGATGTCGACCCCTGAGGTCCGCTAAACCGTCGAGAAATCGGAGCGTTGGCTACTCATCCGGCTTTACAGCGCCGCCGGCGGAATGGTAAGACCCCGGCTCCACCTTCTCCCACACGCGAGGTCCAACGATGGCCGACGCCAAGCCCGTGGTGCCGAAGGACGGTGTCAAGATCACCCTGGTCGGCGGGAAGCTGAACGTCCCGGACCGCCCGATCATCCCCTTCATAGAGGGTGACGGCACCGGGCGCGACATCTGGCGTGCGAGCGTGCGGGTGCTCGATGCCGCGGTGGAGAAGGCCTACAAGGGCAAGCGGAAGATCGCCTGGACCGAGGTCTACGCGGGCGAGAAGGCCTTCACCAAGTTCAACAACTGGCTGCCCGACGAGACCGTCGAGGCCTTCCGCGAGTACATCATCGGCATCAAGGGGCCGCTCACCACGCCCATCGGCGGCGGCATCCGGTCCCTGAACGTCGCGCTCCGCCAGCTCCTCGACCTCTACGTCTGCCTCCGCCCCGTCCGCTGGTTCAAGGGGGTCCCCTCGCCGGTGAAGCGGCCGGACAAGGTGGACATGGTGATCTTCCGGGAGAACACCGAGGACATCTACGCCGGGATCGAGTGGGAGGCGGGCACCGAGCAGGCGAAGAAGATCCTGGCCTTCCTCGAGAAGGAGTTCCCGAAGGACTTCAAGAAGATCCGCTTTCCGGGCTCCGCCGGGATCGGGGTGAAGGCGGTGTCGAGGGAGGGCACGGAGCGGCTGGTCCGGGCCGCGATCGAGTATGCGCTCCGCCTCAAGCGGAAGAGCGTCACCTTCGTGCACAAGGGCAACATCATGAAGTTCACCGAGGGCGCCTTCCGGAACTGGGGCTACGCCCTGGCGGAGAAGGAGTTCGCGGACCGGGTCTACACCTGGGAGCAGTGGGAGCGGACCAAGGCCTCGAAGGGCGAGGAGGCGGCCAACGCCGAGCAGAAGGCCGAGCTCGCCAAGGGCAAGCTCCTGGTGAAGGACGCCATCGCCGACATCACCCTCCAGCAGGTGCTCACCCGCCCGGAGGAGTTCGACGTGGTCGCCACCCTGAACCTGAACGGCGACTACCTCTCCGACGCCCTGGCCGCCCAGGTGGGCGGGATCGGCATCGCCCCGGGCGGCAACGCCAACTACGTCACCGGCCACGCCATCTTCGAGGCCACCCACGGCACCGCCCCGAAGTACGCCGACCTCGACAAGGTGAACCCGGGCTCGGTGATCCTCTCCGGCGAGATGATGTTCCGCCACCTGGGCTGGAACGAGGCCGCCGACCTGATCATCAAGGGGATGGACGGGTCCATCGCCGCGCACCGGGTGACCTACGACTTCGCCCGCCTGATGAAGGCCGAGGGGGTCGCCGACACCGTCGAGGTGAAGTGCTCGCAGTTCGGGGACGAGATCATCAAGCACATGTAGCTCGCGCTCTTTCCAAGGGAGAGACGGAACATGGCTCAGCGGAAGAAGATCGCGCTCATCGGCGCGGGACAGATCGGCGGAACCCTGGCGCTCCTCGCCGGCCAGCGGCAGCTCGGGGATGTCGTCCTCGTGGACATCATGGAGGGCGTGGCCAAGG
>DATKAL010000479.1:0-10420 GCA_035498135.1 Anaeromyxobacter sp. | reverse complement strand
AGCGCCAGATCCGCAACACGCCCCGCCACCAGGTGATCGCCTTCGACGGAGGCGAGGACGAGGGCGATCCCTGCGGGGCGAAGGCCCACCACGGCTACAACGGGATCGAGCCCGAGGTGGTCGAGGCCATCGCGAGGTTCGTCCTCGCGCCCTGACGACCCGCGCGACGCGCAAGGCCGGGCGGCCTCCGGCGCAGGCCGCGCGGCGACCACGGGCTGCAGAAGGCTCCGCCCCTCCCTCACACCCTCCGGTCGGCCGCGACGCCCACCCCGGGCACCTCGCCGCCCCGGACCGCCGCCGGCGTCCAGGCCGGACGGGCCGCGGCCGGCTCCGGCGCCCGCTCCGCCGGGCGCGCCCGCGCCTCGCTCCGGATCTCCGCCAGCCGGCGATCGAGCCGCGGCAGCACCTCCTCGGCGGTGTAGAGCACGAAGTGCTCCGCCAGGATCGCGTGCGTCACCGCCCGGGGCACTCCGGCGAGCCCCTGCGAGAGCCCGATCCGCAGCAGCCGCCAGAACCACCGGCGCCGGTGGCCGAGGACGCCGAGCTTCCAGACGGCCCGCCCGAAGGCTGCCATCGACCCGGGCCGGAGCGCCGTCGGCTTGGCCGGGGCCATCCGGAGGTAGCGCTCGACGCGGCCGAAGTAGCCCTCGGCGGAGAAGAGCGCCGCGAGCAGGTTCCGGTAGCCGGCCACGAGCGCCTCGTCCCCCATGGTCGGCTCGAAGTTGGGTCGATCGAACTGGTCGCCGCTCGTCTCCCGGCGCAGCCGCCCCTCGCGCTCGAGCCGCCGCCAGAGCTGGGTGCCGGGCAGCGCGGTGAGGATCCCCACCATCGCCCGGGGGATGGGCTGCGAGGAGACGAAGGCCCGCTGGCGCTCGACCGCGTCCGCGTCGTCCCCGTCGAACCCGACGATGAACCCGGCGAAGACCTCCAGCCCGGCGCGCGTGAGGATGGCGACCGCCTCGCCGGGATCGACCTTCAGGTTCTGCGACTTCTTGGTGGCCTTCAGGGTCTCGGGGTCCGGGGTCTCGAGCCCGACGAAGACGCAGGTGAACCCGGCGTCGATCATCCCCTTCACGATCGCCGGCTCGGCGGCGAGGTCCAGGCTCGCCTCGGTGCAGAGGTCGAAGGGCTGCCCTCGGGTGCGCTGCCAGGCGGCCAGGTCACCCAGCAGCCGGGCCGCCGCCCGGCGGTTCCCGATGAAGTTGTCGTCCACGATGAAGAGCGGGCCGCGGACCCCGAGCCGGTGGAGCGCCTCCAGCTCGGCCAGCACCTGCTCGGCCGCCTTGACCCGCGGGACGCGCCCGAAGATCTCGATGATGTCGCAGAACTCGCAGGTGAAGGGGCAGCCGCGCGACACCTGGATCGAGAGGGACGCGTAGGCGTCGAGCTCGAGCAGGTCGAAGCGCGGCACGCGGGCGAGCGACAGGTCCGGCCGCTCGTCGCCGCACGGCGAGACCACCCCGGGCGGCACGCTGCCCGGGTGCTCGAGCGCCTCCACCAGCCTCCCGAGCCGCCCCTCGGCCTCTCCCCGGAAGACGTAGGTGGCCTGCGGGAAGGCGTCCGGGCTGGTGCTCGCCGCCGGTCCCCCGACCGCCGTGACGCGCCCCAGGGCCCGCGCCCGGTGGAGCAGCGCCCGCATGGCGTCCGCCTGGACCAGCATGCCCGAGACGAGCACCGCGTCCGCCCAGCGGAGGTCCTCGTCCGGCACCGGGCCGAGGTGCTCGTCGCAGATCCGGACCTCCCACGACTCCGGGAGGAGCGCCGCCAGCGTGGCCAGGCCGAGCGGCGGGAGCGTCGCGATCTTGCCGGCGAAGGGGAGGCTGCGTTGGTAGCCCCAGTACGTCGGGGGGGACACCGCCTGCACGAGGAGCGCGCGCATCGTGCCCCGAAGTACCGAGGCGCTGTCATCGGCCGGTCACCGACAGTGTGGGTTCGCGGGTTCCCCCGCTGGCAGAGGCCCGTCCGGGGACGCCTGCCTCCGTTGCCCCCGCCCCGGGCGGCCCGATTCGGTTGCCAGGGCGGGAGCCGGGTGCCAGAAAGGACGCTGACCCCCAGCCCGGAGCCTCCGACCGTGGACCCTGCCGCCACCTCGCGCAGCCCGCTCGCCCGGCGGATGGCCACGGTGGTGGGTGACCGGAACGTGGTCACCGAGCCGGAGGAGCTGCTCGTCTACGAGTGCGACGGGCTGGTCCACGGGCGGACGCGGCCCGACCTCGTCGTCCTGCCCGGTTCGACCGCGGAGGTGGTCGAGGTGGTCCGGCTGGCGCGCGAGGCGGGGGTGCCGCTCGTCCCCCGCGGCGCCGGCACCGGGCTCTCGGGCGGGGCGCGGCCGGTGCCCGGGTCGGTGGTCGTCTCCCTCGCCCGGATGCGCCGGATCCTGGAGCTCGACCTGGAGAACGGCTGGGCGCGGGTCGAGCCGGGGGTGATCAACCTCGACGTCACCAAGGCGGTGGCCGGGGCGGGCTGGTACTACGCCCCCGATCCCTCCTCGCAGTCGGTCTGCTCGATCGGCGGCAACGTGGCCGAGAACTCCGGCGGCGCGCACTGCCTCAAGTACGGCTTCACCACCCACCACGTCCTCGCGGCGCGCGTGGTCCTCTCCGACGGGAGCGTGGTGGACCTGGGCGGCCCGGCCGCCGACGCGCCGGGCTACGACCTCCTCGCCGCCCTGGTGGGGAGCGAGGGGATGCTCGGGATCACGGTCGAGGCGACCCTCCGGCTCCTGCGCCGCCCGGAGGCCACCCGGACCTTCTTCGCCACCTTCCCCTCCACCGACGAGGCGGGGGCGGCGGTCTCGGGGATCATCGCCGCCGGGATCCTGCCCGCCGCCATCGAGATGATGGACCGGCTGGCGATCGTGGCGGCCAAGGCGGCCACCGGGCTCGACTGGCCGGACGTGGGGGCGGCCCTCCTCATGGACGCGGACGGCACCCGGGCCGAGGTGGAGCACGTCTCCGCCCGGGCGGTGGAGATCGCCCGCGCTTCGGGGGCGCTCGAGATCCGGCTCCCCCGGGACGAGGCCGAGCGCCAGCTCATGTGGAAGGGGCGCAAGTGCGCCTTCGCCGCGGTCGGGCGGATCAGCCCGAGCTACCTGGTCGAGGACGGCGTCATCCCGCGCTCGGAGATCGCCCGGGTGCTCCGGGAGATCGAGCGGCTGGCGGGCGAGGCGGGCCTCCGGGTGGCCAACGTCTTCCACGCCGGGGACGGGAACCTCCACCCGCTCGTGCTCTACGACGCCCGGAACCCGGGGGAGGAGGCGCGCGCCGTCGCCCTGGGCGCGGAGATCCTCCGCCTCTGCATCCGCTCGGGCGGCTCGATCACCGGCGAGCACGGCGTCGGGGCGGAGAAGGCCTCCTTCATGGCGGAGCAGTTCTCGGCCGACGACCTGGAGACCATGCAGCGCGTCCGCTGCGCCTTCGACGGCGCCGCCCTGATGAACCCGGGCAAGGTCTTCCCCACGCCGCGGCTCTGCGGCGAGCGGCCCGGCCCCTATCGCCCCCACCCCGCCGAGGTGGCCGGGCTGGCGGAGCGCTGGTGAGCGCCGCCCCACGCCCGGGCGCGCCGGAGGACGCGATCCTCGGGGTCGCGCCGCGCCTCGCGATCGAGCCGGCCACGCTCGAGGAGGCGGCCGAGGCGATGCGGGCCCTGGCCGCCGATCGCCTCGCGGTCGCCTTCCTCGGCGGGGGGACCGACCTCGGCCTCGGGACGCCTCCCGCCCGCCTCGACGCGGCGCTGCGGACGCGCCGCCTCGCCCGCGTCCGGGAGCACGCCCCCTCGGACCAGATCGTCGCCGTCGAGGCGGGGATGACGCTCGCCGCCCTCCAGCGCCACCTCGCCCCCCACGGCCAGCGGCTGGCGCTCGACCCGCCGCTCCCCGAGGAGGCCACCGTGGGCGGGATCGTGGCGGCGAACGCCTTCGGGCCCCGGCGGGCGCGCTTCGGGCCGGTCCGGGACCTGGTCATCGGGGTCACCGTGGTGCGGGCCGACGGGACGGTCGCCCGCGGCGGCGGCAAGGTGGTGAAGAACGTGGCCGGCTTCGACCTGCCCCGGCTCCTCTGCGGCTCGCTCGGGACGCTGGGGCTCGTGGCGGAGGTGGTCTTCCGGCTCCACCCGCTCCCGGAGGCGTCGGCCACGGTGGCCATCCCGGGCCTCGCGCCCGAGGCGGTGCGGGCGGCCACGCTCGCCGCCCTGGAGGCCCGCCTCGAGCCGGTGGCGGTCGCGGCGCTCCCGGACGGCGAGCGGTTCCGGCTGGCGGTCCGGTTCGAGGGCTTCGGGCCAGGGGTGCGCGACCAGGTCGAGCGGCTCCTCGCCCTCCCGGCCGCGGCAGGCGGGCGGGAGGTGCTGGAGGGGAAGGACGAGGCGGCCCTCTGGGCCGGGCACGACGCCCTGGTGCGCGCCGGCGACGTCCGGGTCAAGGCGGCCTTCCTCCCCTCGGGCCTCGCCGCCGCGGCGGCCGCCCTCCGGCCGCTCGCCGCCGCGCTCGGCCGGGGCGCCCTGGTCCTCCACCCGACCCTGGGGATCGCGGTCCTCTCCGGCGCGCTCGCCGAGCCGGCGCGGGCCGCCGCCGCCCTCGAGGCGGCCCGGGTGGCGCTCCGGCCGAGGAACGGCTCGGCCGTCCTCGCCGCCGCGCCGCCGGCCCTCCGCGCGCTCGCCGACCCCTGGGGCGCGCCCCCGCCGGCGCTGGAGATCATGCGCCGGCTCAAGGGCGAGCTCGACCCGGACGCCCGGCTCGCCCCGGGCCGCTTCGCAGGAGGGCTCTAGCGATGGACGCCCCGGCCGCCCCCGCCCGCACCCCTGCCGACGACTGCGTCCACTGCGGCTTCTGCCTCCCGGCCTGCCCGACCTGGCAGAGCTGGCAGGAGGAGATGGACTCGCCCCGCGGCCGGATCGACCTCTTCAAGGCTCTGGCGGACGGCCGGGCCGCGCTCACGCCCGAGGCGGTGGCTCACTTCGACCGCTGCCTGGGCTGCATGGCCTGCCTGGGCGCCTGCCCCTCGGGCGTCCGCTACGACCACGTGATCGAGGCGGCGCGGATCCGGGTGGAGCAGGAGCATCGCCGCCCGCTCGCCGACCGGCTCCACCGCGGCCTCGTCTTCGCCCTCTTCCCGCACCCGGGGCGGCTGCGGGTGGCGGCGGTGCTGCTCTGGCTCTGGCGGGTGAGCGGCCTCCGCTGGCTGGCCCGCCGGCTGGGCCTCCTCCGCCTCTCGCGGCGGCTCGAGAAGCTGGAGGGGCTGGCGCCGGCGCTCGGCCTCCCCGAGCTGGCCGCCTCCCTCCCGGCGCGCACCGTGGCGCGGGGGGAACGGCGGCTCCGGGCGGGCCTGGTGGCCGGCTGCGTGCAGCGGGTCTTCTTCCCCGGGGTGAACGGCGCCACCGTCCGGGTCCTGGCCGCCGAGGGGGTGGAGGTGGTGGTCCCCCGCGGGCAGGGGTGCTGCGGCTCGCTCTCGGTCCACGCCGGCCGGGTGGAGGAGGCGCGGCGGCTCGCCCGGGCGCTCATCGAGCGCTTCGAGGCGGAGGAGCTGGACGTGGTGGTGGTGAACGCCGCCGGCTGCGGTTCGCACCTCAAGGACGTGGCCCACCTGTTCGAGGGCGACGCCTTCCTGCCGCGGGCCCGCGCCTTCGCCGCCCGGGTGAAGGACGCCACCGAGCTCCTCGCCGGCCTGCCGCCGCGGGCCCCGCGGGCCCCGCTCCCGGAGCGGGTGGCCTACCACTCCCCTTGCCACGTCGGGCACGCCCAGAAGCTGGTGGAGGAGCCGCGGCGCCTGCTCCGCACCATCCCCGGGCTGGAGCTGGTCGAGATCCCCGACGGCGACCAGTGCTGCGGGTCGGCCGGCTTCTACAACCTGGTGCAGCCGGAGAGCGCGGCCGAGATCGGGCGGCGGAAGGCGGCCAGCGTCCTGGCCACCGGGGCCCGCCGGGTGGCGAGCGCCAACCCCGGCTGCACGCTCCAGATCCGGAAGTACCTGGCGGAGCGCGGAGAGGCGATCGAGTTCGCCCACCCGCTCGAGCTCCTCGACCGCGCCATCCGCGAGGCCGGGGGCGGGGAGGGCTGACGCGGAGGGAGGGCGCCGCTCCCCGGCCTGGCGCGCTCAGGGCGTGAAGCCGAGGACCATCTCGCGGGCCCGCTCGCGCGCCAGCGGGAGGGCGGCCTCCACCTCGGGCGAGAGCCCCTCGCCGAAGGCGAAGTCCCGGCCCGCCACCGTCACCATGGCCGCGGGAGGGGCCCGGCCGTGGAGGGCGCGGGCCAGGCCGAGGACCTCCTCGGGCGTGAGGGCGTGGATCACCGCGGCGCGCGCGGTCCGCGGCAGGAGCCGCGCCGCCTGCACCTCGCCGGGTGCGCCGGCGACCGAGGCGTCGAGGAACAGGACCCCGTCCGCGCCCGCCACCGCGTCGGCGTGCTCGGGGAGGAGCTCCTGGGCCTCGATGACCTCAAGCCCGGCCACCAGCGCGTCCAGGCCGCGGGCGAGCGCGAGCCCGGCGCCGTCGTCGCCGCGCAGGGGGGTCCCGAGGGCGAGCGCCAGGATCCGCACGCGCTAGCCCCGCTCCGCCACGTCGAGGAGGGCGCCGTCCGCGGCCACCAGCTCGACGCGGAGGGGCATCCGGCCGGAGGCGTGGGTGGAGCAGGAGAGGCAGGGATCGAAGGCCCGGATCCCGGCCTCCACCCGGTTCAGCATCCCCTCCTGGATGGTCTTGCCCGAGACGAAGTGGCTCGCCACCTGGGCCACCGCCCGGTTCATCGCCAGGTTGTTCTGCCCGGTGGCGATGAGGAGGTTCACCCGCTTCAGGATCCCTCCCCGCACCACCTCGTAGTCGTGGAAGAGCGTTCCCCGGGGCGCCTCGCAGCAGCCCACGCCCCGCAGGCGGTTGCGCATCGCCACCGCCTCGACGTCCTCGCCGAGGATGTCGGCGTCCTCCAGCAGGTCCCGGATCTTCTCCACGGCGTGCAGGATCTCCACGAGCCGGGCGTAGTGATAGTGGAAGGACGAAAGGACCGCACCGCGGCCGAGCTGCCGGAACTCCGCCAGCTCCACGTCGGCGAGCGGGGTGCCGCAGCGCTTGGCGACGTTGAGGCGGGCGAGGGGCCCGACCCGGTACATCCCGCCGGGGTAGCCGCGGGGGCGGAAGTATGGTGACTTGAGGTACGAGTCCGGCTCGGTGGTCTCCCCGATCCAGTGGTCGTACTGGGCCGGATCGATCTGGTCGCGCAGGATCTCGCCGGTCTCGTCCACGAAGCGGAGCTTCCCGTCGGTGTACTCGAGCGTCCCGTCCTCGGCCACCATCGCCATGAACAGGCTGGGGAAGTTCCCGAAGGTCCGGGCCTCCTCCTGGTGATCGGCCAGGGCGCGCTTCCAGGCGCGCAGGGTCCGCTGGGCGATGGCCAGGGCCTCGGGGAGGCCGGCCAGGATCCGGTCCCGCCCCTCGGCGGAGAGGGGGCTGGCCACGCCGCCGGGGACCGCCCACTGCGGGTGGATGCGGCGGCCGGCGAGGGCCTCGATCACCTCCTGGCCCCACTTCCGCAGCCGGATCCCGTCCCGCGCCAGCTCCGGCTTCTCCTCCGCCATGGCGAGCAGGTTCCGGCGGGCCGGCGCGGCGTCGTAGCCGAGGAAGAGGTCCGGGGAGGAGAGGTGGAAGAAGGAGAGGGCGTGCGACTGGACCAGCTGGGCCAGGTTCACGAGCTTCCGCAGCTTGCGGGCGGTCTCGGGGATCTCCACCGCCAGGAGGGCGTCGGTGGCCTTGGCGGAGGCGAGGAGGTGCGAGATCGGGCAGATCCCGCAGATCCGGGCGGTGATCACCGGCATCTCGCGGAAGCTCCGTCCCTCGCAGAACTTCTCGAACCCGCGGAACTCGGTCACGTGGAAGCGGGCGTCCTGCACCTCCCCGGCGTCGTCGAGGTGGATGGTGATCTTGGCGTGCCCCTCGATGCGGGTGACCGGGTCGATGACGATGCGCTGGGCCATGGGGTCACCCGAAGCGGAGCCGGCCGGCGAGGTCGGGAGGCCGGCCCTCGAGCACGTCCAGCAGCACGCCGTGGATCAGGTCGGGGTGCGGCGGGCACCCGGGCAGGAAGGCGTCCACCGGGACGACCTGGTGGAGGGGGAGGACCCGGTCGAGGAGGCGGGGCACGATCCCCGGCGCCTGGGGGATCCGGGCGGAGGGCTCGAGCGGATCGTGGTAGGCGCGCTCCAGCACCGGGAGCGCGCTCCCCAGGGCGTTGCGGATCGCGGTCACGTTCCCGGTGACGGCGCAGTCGCCGAAGGCCACCAGCACCCGGCTCCGGGCCCGGATGGTGCGGGCGGTCTCGAGGTGCTCCTCGTTCGCCACCGCCCCCTCGACCAGGGTGACGTCCACCGCCTCGGGGAAGGTCTTCACGTCGGCGATGGGGCTGTAGACCAGCTCGATGCGGGCGGCCAGGGCGATGAGCCGCTCGTCGAGGTCGAGGAACGACATGTGGCAGCCGGAGCAGCCGCCCAGCCAGGCGGTGGCCACCCGGGCGCGCCCGGCGCCGGAGGGCTTCAGCGGATCCATTGCTTCTTCTCCCGCGCGTTCTTGATGAAGGTGAGGAAGTCGCGGTTCTTCACCATGCCGCCCGCCGTCCGGGTCTTCTCGAAGAGGGCGCCGGTGGGGCAGGCCTGCACGCACTTGCCGCAGCTGGTGCAGGACTGGGAGGCGCCCCAGGGCTGGTTCAGGTCGGTGATCACCCGGCACTCGGCGCCGCGCCCGGCCACGTCCCAGGTGTGCGCCCCCTCGATCTCGTCGCAGACCCGGACGCAGCGGGTGCAGAGGATGCAGCGGCCGTGGTCGAGCATGAAGCGCGGGTGGGAGGCGTCGAGCGAGGTGGCCGGATGGCGGTACTCGAACCGCACGTGGTCCATCCCCACCGCGTAGGCGACCTCCTGCAGCTCGCAGCTCCCGTTCACGACGCAGACCGCGCAGACGTGGTTCCGCTCGGCGAAGAGCAGCTCCACGATCTGCCGCCGGTAGCCGCGCAGTCGCGGGGAGTCGGTGGTGATCTCCATCCCCTCGTCGGCCAGGGTGGTGCAGGCGGGGAAGAGCTTCGCCGAGCCCTTCACCTCCACCAGGCAGAGGCGGCAGGCGCCGATGTCGCCGAGCCCGTCGAGGTGGCAGAGGGTGGGGAGGGGGACGCCGTGCTCCCGGCACAGGTCGAGGATGGTCTCGTCCGGCGCCGCCGAGACCGGCTTGCCGTCGAGGAGGAGGGTCTTGACGCTCACGCAGGCACCCCCTGCCGCGCGGCGGCGGTCATCTGGCACACGCCGGCCGGGCAGCGCTTCTCGGCGACGTGGGCCCCGTACTCGTCCCGGAAGTAGCGGAGGGTGGAGACCACCGGGTTGGGCGCGCTCTGCCCGAGGCCGCAGAGGCTTGTGGCCCGCACCAGGTCGGCCAGCTCCTCGAGGCGGGAGACGTCGTCCCAGGTCCCCTCGCCCCGGGTGATCCGGGAGAGGAGCTCGTGCATCTGCACCGTCCCCGCCCGGCAGGGGATGCACTTGCCGCAGGACTCGGCCCGGCAGAAGTCGATGAAGTACTTGGCCACGTCCACCATGCAGGAGGACTCGTCCATCACGATCAGGCCGCCCGACCCCATGATCGTGCCGACCTGGGCGAGCGAGTCGTAGTCCACCGGGAGGTCGAGGTGCTCGGCGGGGATGCAGCCGCCGGAGGGGCCGCCGGTCTGGGCCGCCTTGAACTTCTTCCCTCCGGGGATGCCGCCGCCGATGTCGAAGATGATCTGGCGGAGGGTGATCCCCATCGGGACCTCGATGAGGCCCGTGTTCATCACCTTGCCGGCCAGGGCGAAGACCTTGGTCCCCTTCGACCTCGCCGTGCCGATGCCGGCGAGCCAGGCCCCGCCGCGCCGCACGATGGTGGGGACGTTGGCCAGGGTCTCGACGTTGTTGATCAGGGTGGGGGCGCCCCACAGGCCGGACACGGCCGGGTAGGGCGGCCGGGGGCGCGGGGTGCCGCGCTTCCCCTCCACCGAGGCGATCAGGGCGGTCTCCTCCCCGCAGACGAAGGCGCCCGCCCCGATCCGCAGGTCGACCCGGAAGTTGAAGCCGGTGTCGAAGATCCGGTTCCCGAGGAGCTGGAGCTTCTCCGCCTGCTTGATGGCGGTCTTGAGCCGCTTCACCGCCAGGGGGTACTCGGCGCGGACGTAGACGTAGCCCCGGTCGGCGCCCACCGCGTAGGCGGCGATCGCCATCCCCTCGAGCACCTTGTGGGGGTCGCCCTCCATCACCGCCCGGTCCATGAACGCGCCCGGGTCGCCCTCGTCCGCGTTGCAGAGCACGTACTTTACGCCGTCGACGCTCCTCGCGTCGCGGCAGGCCTTCCACTTGCTCGCGGCGGGGAACCCACCGCCTCCCCTGCCCCTCAGGCCGGCCTCCTCGACCTCGGCGATGACCTCATC
>DATKAL010000478.1:0-8055 GCA_035498135.1 Anaeromyxobacter sp. | reverse complement strand
ACCGGTCGGCCGGCATCGGGACCTCCGGGTCGTGGATCGCCGGCCGGAGCACGTCCAGGGCGGCGTTCCACTGGGCGAGGAGCGAGCGGGTGTTGGCGGCGAGCTTCTGCTTGTCGCCGGCGGCGCTCGACTCCGGCCAGGTCGGGTGCGGGACGTGCTGGTAGGCGACCTTCGCGGCGCGCGGGGCGTGCGCGGCGTAGGCCCGCCAGGCCGTGTCGGCCAGGCCGCCGAGCGCGATCACCGCCTCGACGCCCGGGCCGAGCAGCGCGTCGAGCCAGCGCTCCCGGTAGGCGGCGATGGCGGGGTCGGAGGCGTGGCGGGCGCCCCCCTGCTGCCCGTACACGCTGTAGAGGAAGGTGTTCACCATCGCGTAGCGGGTGCGGAGGCCGAGCTTGGCCATGAGCCCCTGGGTGCGCTGCCCCGCCTCCCCCACCAGGATCCGCCGCGCGATCGCCTCGGAGGCGGCCGGGTCCTGGCCGACGACCAGCACGCGCGCCGAGCCGTCGAGCCGGCCGCGGTGGAACACCGGCCCCCACTCGACGCGGAAGTCCGCCGGCGGGTAGACGGCCGAGCCGGGATAGTCCTGGCAGAGGGAACGGAACGGCTCGGCGGTGTAGCCGGGATCGAAGGGCACGCTCATGGGCACCCCCGGGAGTCGCGAGCGCTGCATCTGCATGGGCTCACGGCCGGGGGTGGATGTGACCGTCCAGGGAGGGTCGCCGCGGAGGTGGGCACCGCCGCGGTCCGGGGCGGGCGCGAGCGTTGCCTCGCCCGGGAAGGGAGCGAGGGCCCGGACGCCCGCGCCTCGGTGACAGCCCCATTCGCGGCTGCCCGTCGGGGCCCTGAGGCGCGCGCCCCGGCTCCCGGCCCTCGCCGGTATACTCCCCGGGTGCACGCCGAGCCCCCGCCGGTCGCCGACCGGAGCCCGGCCGCGAGCCGTGCTGCGGGGCTCCCCTGGCTGGCGCTCCCCGCCCTCCTCGCCGTGAAGCAGGTGGCGGCGGCCCGCCTGGCCTGGGACCTCGGGGTGGGCCGGCGCGACCTCGCCGGGCAGGCCCTCTTCACCTTCGGCGCCGGCCTGGCCCTGCTGGCGCTGGTGCGCCTGGCCCGCGGCTGGCGGCCCCTACTCTGGTTCCTGGCCGCCGACGCCCTCCTCTCCTTCCTGCTCTTCATGGACGTGCTGCACATCCGGGTGCTGGGGACGCCGGTCAGCGTCTCGATGCTGCGCTACGCGGGCCAGCTGGTGTCGGTCCGGGACGCCGTCGGGGCGCTCCTCGAGCCCCGCCAGCTCCTCCTCGTCGCCGACCTCCCGCTCCTGGCGCTCGCCTGGGCCTGGCTCCGCCGGCGCCCGCCGCCGGCGCGCCTGCCCTTCCGGCGGGCCGCGGTGGCGGTCGGCCTGGCCGTCGCCGCCACCTGGGCGGCGGCGGCGCGCTGGCCGCCCAACCCCTTCCTCGGCCACACCGGCCTCGCCTGGCGGCTGGGGCTCGTCGACTTCCACGCCCTCGACCTGGCGGAGGCGGCCCGCCGGCTCGGCCCGCGGCCGGCGGCCTCGGCGGCGGAGCGCGCCGAGGTGGTGGCCCGCGCCGACGGGCTGGGCGCGGGGATCCCGCCCGGCCGCCTGCACGGCGCGGCGCCCCGGGCCAACGTCATCATCGTCCAGGTGGAGTCGCTCCAGGCCTTCGCCCGGGGGCTCACGGTGGGCGGCCAGCCGGTCACGCCCGCCCTCGACGCGCTCGCCGCCGAGAGCGTGGTGGCCACCTCCTTCTTCCACCAGACCGGGCCGGGCCGGACCTCCGACGCCGACCTCCTCTGCCACTGCTCGGTCCTGCCCTCGCCCGACCGGGCGGTGGCCTTCGCCTACGCCGATGACCACTTCCGGTGCCTGCCCGGGCTCCTGGCCGAGGCCGGCTACCGGACGCTGGCCTTCACCGGGACCCTGGCCGACTTCTGGAACGCGCGGCACATGTACCAGCTGTACGGCTTCGACTCCCTCGACTCGCTCGACGTCCTCGCCCGGGACGAGGTGATCCTCTTCGGGCTCTCCGACGCCTCGCTGCTGCGCCAGACGCTGGAGCGGCTGCGGGCCACGCCGGAGCCGTTCCTCGCCTTCGTGGTCACGCTCACCAGCCACACCGACTTCCCCCACGGCGAGCCGCTCCCGCCGGCGTCGCTCCCGGAGCCGTTGCTGCGCCGCTACCTGGAGGCGATCCACTACGTGGACCGGCAGCTCGGGGCCTTCGTGGCCGGGCTGCGGGCGAGCGGGCTCCTCGATCGGTCGGTGCTGGCGATCTACGGCGACCACGACGGCCTGCCGGGCACCTCCGGCCTGGCGCGCGTCCTGGGGCGCCCGGACGACGAGGTGACCCGCTTCGAGCTGCAGCGCGAGGTGCCCCTCCTGCTCCGGCTCCCCCGCGGTCACCACGCCGGTCCGGAGGCCGAGCCGCTCGGGGAGATCGACCTGGCGCCGACGCTGGCCGGCATCGTCGGGGTCGGCGCGGACGGCCGGGCCTGGCTCGGGCGGGAGCTGGGGAGCGCCCGCCCGGCGGTGCTCGCCTTCCCGGGCGGGGCGGCGGTCGACGCCGGCCGCCTCTACCTGCCCTCCCACCAGGCCGGCGGCGGAGGCCGCTGCCTGGATCGCGCCGCGCGCGCCCCGCTCCCCGTCGAGCGCTGCCAGGATCTGGCCGAGCGCGGCCGCCGCGACGTGGAGGTCTCCCGGCTCCTGCTCGATCGGGACCTGCAGGCCGGCGCCGGGCCGGTCGCCGAAGGTCGGGGCTCGACGGCGAAGTAGACCGGGTCGATCAGGGCGCGGGCGGCGAGGCGGAGACGTCTCGGATGGAACCTGGCGCCGGGCGGAGGTCGAACGTCACCTCGGGCGTGAAGCACGCGATCACCGCCGGCCAGTCCCGCCGATCGGTGGCGAGGAATCACCTGGTCGACATGACCCGAACCGAGTGAGTCCACGCCCGGAGTCGGCGCCGGAGCCCGAGCTGCCGGGATCGCTCCCGACCTGCAAGGGCTCCGCCACGGCTCCCCCGGAGGCCGGCGGGAGGAAGTGTCCGGGCCCTGGTGCCGCCGCGCTCGCTCGAGGTGCTCGCGGCGGCCCCTCTGCTCCTGCCTGCCCATCGAGCACCCCCAGGTGCTCCGACCTGGAGACCGCCGTCCAGGAGACCGGCCGCCCGCCTCCCTACCCCGAGGGGAAGGTGCTGGCCGGGGCGCGCGTTCTCGCGTTGACGGCCCAGGCGGGGGCGACTAGCCTCCCGCTGCGTTTCCCTTCGAGATCCCGAGAGGATCCGGAAGATCCCACACCCGATGGCCGACGATCTTGGTACCACCGAGCGCGAGATCATCGCGCAGCGCATGAAGAAGGCCGACGCCCTCCGGGCGCTCGGCGTCAACCCCTTCGGCAACGGGTGGCAGGCCCGGAACCTGGCCGAGGAGCTCGCCCGCCGCTACGGCGACGCGCCGGCCGAGGAGATCGCCAAGGATCCCGGCACCTGGTCCATCGCCGGCCGCGTCCTCGCCGTCCGCTCCTTCGGCAAGGCCGCCTTCCTCAAGGTCCGGGACCGCTCCGGCGAGATCCAGGTCTGGGTGAAGAAGGACAAGGTCGGGGAGCGGGGCTTCGAGATCTTCAAGCTCCTCGACGTGGGCGACATCGTCGGGGCCGAGGGGCCGGCCACCCGGACCAAGACCGGCGAGCTGACCGTCGAGGCGGCCACCTTCACCATCCTCACCAAGGCGATCCGCCCCCTCCCGGAGAAGTGGCACGGGCTCACCGATGTCGAGCAGCGCTACCGGCAGCGGTACGTGGACCTGGTGGTCACGCCCGGCGTGCGCCAGACGTTCGTGAAGCGCGCCCGGATCGTCTCCACCATCCGGCGCTTCCTCGACGCCCGCGGCTACCTCGAGGTCGAGACCCCCACCCTCCACAAGCCGGAGGAGGCGGGCGGGGCGGCGGCCCGGCCCTTCGAGACCCACCACAACGCCCTCGACCTCGACCTGAAGCTCCGCATCGCCACCGAGCTCCACCTCAAGCGGCTGGTGGTGGGCGGGCTGGAGCGGGTCTACGAGCTCGGGCGGATCTTCCGGAACGAGGGGATCGACCGCCGCCACAACCCCGAGTTCACCTCGATCGAGTTCTACCAGGCCCACGCCACCCACGAGGACCTGATGCGGCTCACCGAGGAGCTGTTCCACACCCTGGCGCGCGAGGTGGCCGGCGCCTCCACCATCACCTTCCAGGGGCAGGCGATCGACCTCACCCCGCCGTATCCGCGCGTCTCCATGCTGGAGGAGGGGGCGAAGGCGCTCGGGCTCTCCCCCGAGGACGCCCTGGCCGGGCGTGGGCTGGCCGAGGCGCTCTCCCGCGCGGCGGCGCGCGAGAACGTCCACGAGGACGCCTGGAAGCTCGAGCAGGCGGCGAAGAAGACGCCGGGCGAGGCGATCGCGGCCGCCTTCGAGATCTTCGGGGAGCGGCGCCTCCCCCCGGACCGGCCGGCCTTCGTGGTCGACTTCCCCCTCGAGACCAGCCCGCTCTCCCGCCGGCGCGACGCCGATCCCCGGCTGGTGGACCGCTTCGAGCTCTTCGTCGCCGGGATGGAGGTGGCGAACGCCTTCTCCGAGCTCAACGACCCCCACGACCAGCGGGCCCGCTTCGCGGCGCAGGTGAAGGCCCGCGCCGCGGGAGACGACGAGGCGATGCCCTACGACGAGGACTTCGTGCGGGCGCTCGAGCACGGGATGCCGCCCACCGCCGGGGAGGGGATCGGGATCGACCGGGTGGCCATGCTCCTCACCGACTCGCCCTCGATCCGCGACGTGATCCTGTTCCCGCTCCTCAAGAGCCGCGAGTAGGTGGACGGGATGAGCGAACGGCCCCTGACCTCGGACGCCGGGCCCGCCCGCGGCCCCGCGGCGGAGGACGCCCTGCGCCCCGAGGCGCCGGCCGGGGCCGGGCCCGTCGCCCCCGCGCCCCTCCACGCCGGCCACCCCGCCCCCCCGGTCTTCTCCGGCTGGGCCTTCCTCCTGGCGCTGGGCGGGATCCTCGGCGCGCTCGCCATCGCCCCCGCCGCCCACGCCCTCCTCGCCGACCGGCTCGGGCTGGGCGGGAGCCTTGGGCTCGGCCTCTCGGCCCTGGTGGCCGCCCTCTTCGCGGCGGCGGTGGGCGCGGTGGCGGCGCTGGTGGCCCGTCGGCTCGCCTTCTACGAGATCGCCGCCGGGACCCTGCTCTGGGCGGCCCTGGTGGCGGGCGCGGTGGCGCTCCTCCCCCGGCTGCGCGGGAGCCTTGGCCCCTTGCAGGCGCTCGAGGCCCAGGGGACGCTGGTGGTGGTCCTCGGGCTCCTCGGGGTCGGGGCCCTGGCGGCCACGGCGGTGTTCGCCGGCTCCTCGCTCGCCTACCTCGCCGTGGGGACCGGACGGCTCGATCCCTCCCTCTCCTACGAGCTCTTCGTGGCGCGCAGCCACCTCCGGCTCTCGCCCCGCACCCTGGCGGCGCTCTTCGGGATGGTGGTCACCGGGCTCCTCCCCGGGCTGCTCCTGGCGCTCGTCTGGTCGCTGGTCCGCGACGCGCGCGAGCGGCGCGCCTACCGGCGAGGCGAGCTCACCAGCCGCCCGCGGATGCCGGCCACGCTGCTCATGACCCTGATCTCGATCGGCGGCGTGGCCATCGGGGTCTGGGCGCTCACCGTGGTCCTCTCGGTGATGAGCGGCTTCGAGGCCGACCTGAAGAAGAAGATCCTCGGCCACACCGCCCACGGCATGGTCCTCACCTACGGGGGACAGGAGGACTTCGGCGACTGGCGAGAGGTGCGGAGGAAGGTGCTGGCGGTGGACGGCGTCACCGGCGCCACCCCCTTCCTCTACAACGAGGTGATGCTCTCCACCGGCCAGAACCTGACCGGGGCGATCCTGAAGGGCATCGACGTCGACACCATCGGGACGGTCACCGATCTCCCTGGGAGCATCCAGGACGGCCGCCTGGACTGGCTCCCGCACCCCGACCGGATCCCGCTCCCGGCCCGGAGCGGCGCGGAGGAGGGCGGAAGCGGAAGCGGGAGCGGGGCGGGCGGGCGCGCCATCCCCGGGATCGTCCTCGGGCGCGAGCTCGCCCACACGCTCCGGCTCTTCGTGGGCGACCAGGTGAACGTGGTCTCGCCCCTCGGGGACCTGGGGCCGGCCGGGCCCCAGCCCAAGAGCCGGCCGTTCCGGGTGGCGGCGATCTTCTACAGCGGGATGTACGAGTACGACTCGAAGTTCGCCTACGTCGACCTCTCCGCCGCCCAGCGCTTCTTCGGGGCCGGCGAGGCGGTCACCGGCCTCGAGCTCAAGGTGCGGCAGGTGGACGCCGCCAGGGCGGTGATGGGCCGGGTGGTCTACGCCCTGGGGGGCTGGCCTTACCGCGCCAAGGACTGGGGCGAGCTCAACCGGAGCCTCTTCTCCGCCCTGCAGATGGAGAAGGTGGTGATGGCGGTGATCCTCGGCTTCATCGTGCTGGTGGCGAGCTTCATCATCGTCGCCACCCTCATCATGCTGGTGCTGGAGAAGACCCGGGAGATCGCCGTGCTCAAGTCGATGGGCGCCGGCGTGCCGAGCGTCATGAAGATCTTCGTCGCCGAGGGCGTGGTGATCGGCGCGGTGGGGACCGCCTTCGGGCTGATCCTCGGCCTGGGGACCTGCCTGCTGGTGGACAAGGTCGGGATCCCGCTCGACCCCGAGGTCTACTACATCGCCAACCTGCCGGTGCTGGTGGACGGCTCCCAGTTCGCGCTGGTGGCCCTAGCCGCCCTGGTCCTCTCCTACCTGGCCACCATCTACCCCGCCACCAAGGCGGCCCGCCTCCACCCGGTGGACGGCCTCCGGAGCGAGTGATCATGCCCGCCGTGCCGCTGATCCGGATCGAGGGGCTGGCCAAGACCTTCCTCATGGGGGAGAAGCGGCTCGAGGTGCTGCGGGGGATCGACCTCGAGATCGCGGAGGGCGAGCTGGTCGCCCTCACCGGCCCCTCGGGCGCGGGCAAGAGCACCTTCCTCCACCTCCTCGGCACCCTGGACGTGCCCACCCGCGGGCGCGTGCTCTTCGCGGGCGAGGACGTCTTCGAGCGCGACGAGGACGCGCTGGCCGCCTTCCGCAACCAGACCCTGGGGTTCGTCTTCCAGAGCCACCACCTGCTGCCCGAGTTCGCCGCCCTGGAGAACGCGATGATGCCGGCCCTGATCCGGCGCGTCTCCCGGGCCGAGGCCCGGCGCCGGGCGACGGCGATGCTGGAGCTGGTCGGGCTCGGCGACCGGCTCGAGCACCGCCCGGGCGAGCTCTCCGGCGGCGAGCAGCAGCGGGTGGCGCTGGCGCGCGCCCTCTGCCTCCAGCCGCGCCTCCTCCTCGCCGACGAGCCCACCGGCAACCTCGATCCCCAGACGGCCGAGGGCATCCACGCCCTGCTCGTCGATCTGAACGCGCGGATGGGCATCACCGCCGTGATCGTGACCCACAACGAGCGGCTGGCGGCCGCCCTCCCGCGGCGGCTGCGCCTGGTGCAGGGGCGCCTCTCGTGAGGGCGCGAACGGGTTTGAGGTTTTCGGGATGGCGGTCTAGATTCGCCGGCTCCGTGACGCGCCTCTCCTCCCATGTCCTGGGCGCCCTGGTCGCCCTCGCGCTCGTCCCCGGCCTCGCGCGCGCCGAGGGGCCGGTGGTGAAGGAGATCAAGGTCGAAGGGAACCGCCGCGTCGAGGCCGCCGCCATCACCGCGGTGGTCACGCAGAAGAAGGACGAGCCGCTCGATCCGAAGAAGGTGGACCAGGACGTCCGGGCGATCATGAAGCTCGGCTTCTTCTCCGACGTCCGGGTGGAGGAGGAGGGGCCGAAGGACGCGCCGGTCCTGGTCTACGTGGTGGCGGAGCGCCCCACCGTCCACGAGGCCAAGATCGTGGGCAACGAGCAGCTCTCCAAGGACGATCTCAAGGACACCGTCGACCTCAAGCCCTTCGCCCCCCTCGACCTGGCCCAGGTCCGCAAGGACCTGAAGAAGATCCAGGAGAAGTACGTGGAGAAGGGCTTCTTCCTGGCCGA
>DATKAL010000477.1:0-9116 GCA_035498135.1 Anaeromyxobacter sp. | reverse complement strand
CCCGCCGGAAGCGGCAGGGCGGCCAGGGTGGGGGCGGAGGCGCGCCCGCGCCCGCCGCGGAGGGCGAAGGCCACGATGAGGAGGGCGAGGAGGCCGCCCGCGCCGATCGCCACCCAGCGGACCACCGGGCGATCGAGCAGGGCGGTGGGCGCAGGCGGCGCGGCCGGCGCCTCCTCCCCGTGGACGAAGGGAGAGGAGGAGATCTCGAAGGTGTCGCCGCGCTCGGCGTCGAACCCGACCGCGCGCTTGGCCAGCTCTCCCAGGCGGGCCATCTCGGCCTCGGCCCGGGGCTGGCCGTCCTTGCCGTCCACCAGCACCGCGATCGAGATCCGCTGCAGCCGGGGGACCCGGGCCACGGTGGTGGTGGTGGTCACCGAGACGTCGAAGTTGCGGGTCTGGTCCTCGGTGGTGGAGAGGTTGCGCTTGGCGCTGGCGGTTGCGGCGCCCGGGGCGGCGAGGGGCTGGTTGGCGGCCGCGCCGGCCACGCCGCCCGCCGCGGTGCCCTCGGCGGTGGTCTGCTGGGAGAGCTTGCGCTCGCTGCGGACGGTGGCGGACTCGGGGTCCACAACCTGGGCGCTGGTCTGCACCTCGGAGGCGTCCACGGTGGCGGTCACCCGGGCCACCACCGCACCGGGCCCGACGGAGTGCTCGAGGAGCTCCACCACCCGCTGCTCGAGGTCGTGCTCGAGGTGGCGCTGGAAGCCCATCGCCTCGCCCACCCCGCCCTCGGCCGTGAGCACCTGGCCGCGGCCGTCCAGGACGGCGACGCCGGCTGGGGGGAGCCCGGGGACGGCGGAGGAGACCAGGTGGCGGATCCCGGCCAGCTCGCGCTCGCCCAGGGTGCGGCCGGGCTGGAGGTTCACCACCACCGCGGCGGAGGGGGTCCGGTCCTGGTCCCGGTACAGCCCCTTCTCCGGGAGGGTGACGTGCACCCGGGCGGAGCGGACCTCGGCCAGGCGGGAGATGGTGCGGGCCAGCTCGCCCTCGGTGGCGCGGCGCAGGTTCACCTTCTGGGTGAACTCGGACACGCCCAGGTCGCCGCGGTCGAAGATCTCGAAGCCCACCCCGCCGCCGCGCGGGATCCCGGCCCCGGCGAGCAGCAGCCGGGCGTCGTAGACCTTGGAGGCGGGGACGCCCAGGGCCGAGCCGCCCGCGTCCAGGCGGAAGGGGACGCCCGCGGTCTTGAGGGCGGCGGCCGCCTCGGCCGAGTCCTCGGGGGTGAGGTTGGTGAAGGCGTACTGGTAGGCCTCGGCCGAGGAGACGGCGTTGAAGGCGGCCACGCCGATGGCGGCGAGGGCGCCCATCACCAGCACCAGCTTGAGGCCGATGGGCAGGGCGGAGAGCGCCTTGGGAAGCTCGCGCAGCTGCTTGAGGAGGGGCTCCATCGCGGGTTCCTCTCGGCGTTACACGCTCATCCGCATGACTTCCTGGTAGGCATCCACGATCTTGTTGCGGACCTTGGTGAGGACCCGCATCGCCACGTCCGCCTTCTCCAGGGCGAGGGCGGTCTCGTGGAGGTTGCCGGCGCCCATGGCGACCTTCTCCGCCTGGCCGTCGGCGCCCAGCTGGAGGGCCTCGGCCTGGCCGAGCGCGTCGCCGAGGGCCTCGGCGAAGGACTTGCCGGCCGGCTGGGCGGCGGCGCCGGGCCGGGGGACGGACAGCTCGCCATCGAGGCCGGGTGCGCGGATTCCGCGGATTCCGTCCATGGGTGACCTCACCGCGAGATGTCGAGGGCGCGCTGCGCCATCGTCTTGAGGGTGTCGACGGCGGCCGCGTTGGCGTCGTAGGCCTTCTGCGCCGACATCAGGTTCACGATCTCGTGGACCGGGTTGACGTCCGGGAGCGTCACGAAACCGTCGGGATCGGCGTCCGGGTGCGACGGGCTGTAGACGCGCCGGCCCGGCCCGTCGTCGCGGGCGATCTCGGCCACCCGCACTCCCGAGAGCTCCGACCCGGCGTCGCCCAGGGCGGCCTCGAACGGCACCGCCTCCATCACCGGGTCGAGCCGCTGGTAGGGCTTGCCGTCCGGGCCGCGGGTGGTCTCGGCGTTGGCCAGGTTGGAGGCGGCCAGGTTGACGCGGACGCGCTCGGCCGAGAGGCCGGAGGCGCTGACCTTGAGGGCGGAGAGGAAGTCCATGGTCGGCTCCGGGGCGCTACGCCGCGCCGTCCGAGGCGACGTAGCGGAGGATGGCGAGCTTCTTGGCGGCCGCCTTGGCGGCGGCCCCGTACTGGATGGAGTTCTCGGCGATGGCGGCGGCGGTCCGGTCGAGGTCGACCGCGTTGCCGTCGAGCCCGGGGGCCTGCCCGGGGACCTCGCCGACGAAGCGCTCGGGAGCGGCGGCGGAGGCCGTGGCGGCGCCGAGGGGCAGGTCGCCGGGGCGGGTGGCGGCGGGCTCGGGGACGGCCGGGGACGCGGCCGACATGGCGGCCTCGAAGTCCAGGTCGCGGGGGAGGTAGCCAGGGGTGTCGGCGTTGGCGACGTCGCTCGACAGCACCGCTTGCCGGGCGAGCCGGACGTCCAGCGAGCGCTCCAGCGTCGAGAGTGTGGCGTCGAAGAGCCTCATGCCCGCTCCATCTGCGAGCGGCGTGCCCAGAGCCGGGCCGCCAGCCCGGCGGGGATCGGGCCGGGTCCGCCCGGGCCCGGCGTGATCTGCCGGGCGCCGGCCTCGCAGGGGTCACCGGCCTCGCGCCAGGTGCGGAGCTTGTTGCGGAGCGTCCGCAGCCCGATGCCGAGGAGCCGGGCGGCATGGGTGCGGTTGCCCTGCACGCGCCGCAGGGCCTCCTCGATGGCGAGCCGCTCGAGCCGGCCGAGATCGAGGGGAAGCCCGTCCGGGAGCCGCTCGCCGGAGGGGGCGGCCTCGAGGGCCGGGGGGGCGGCGAGCCCGAGGTGGTGGGGCTCGACGGCCAAGCCCCGCGACCGGACCACGGCGCGCTCGACCAGGTTTCGCAGCTCCCGGACGTTCCCGGGGAAGGGGTGGGCGACGAGGGCGGCGCGCGCCCCCGGGCCGAGCGCGGGCGGGGCGATCCCGGCCGCCTCGGCCGCCTCGGCCAGCAGCCCCTCGGCCAGCGGGAGGAGGTCCTCGGGGCGCGCCCGCAGCGGCGGGAGTGCGATGGGAAAGACGTTGAGGCGGTAGTAGAGGTCGGAGCGGAACCGCCCGCTCTCCACCAGGGCGGGCAGATCGTGGTGGGAGGTGGCGATCACCCGCGCCTCGGCCGCGCCGGGGGGCGAGCTCTCGCGCTCCTGGAGCAGGCGGAGGAGGCGGGCCTGGGCGGCCGGGGACAGCTCCGACACCTCGTCGAGCAGCAGGGTCCCTCCCGCGGCCCGGGAGAAGGGGCCGCCGGGGCCGGCGAGCAGCTCGCCCTCGGCGCGATCGGCGGCGGCGCAGTGGAGGACCACGAAGGAGCCCGCGGCGCGCTGCGAGCGGCCGTGGATCTCGCGGGCCAGGATCTCCTTGCCCGCGCCGCTCTCGCCCAGGATCAGGACGGTGGTGGGGGTGGGGGCGACGTCGTGGGCGGCCAGCAGCGCCTCGCGCATGGCGGGGCTCTCCGCGACCGGGGACGGGGCGGGGCGGGGGGCGAGGACGGCGGCGGCGGTCACGGGCGAGCTCCTCTCGCGGGCACGACGAGGCGGGAAGCCTCCAGCGCGGCGCGAGCCGCCTGGAGGTCGGGGTCCTCGGCCGGCGCGCGGATGGGCGCGGGGGCCGGGGCGGGGGTGGGGTGGAGGGCGCGCCGGATCGCCGCCCAGGGCGGTCGGGCGAGCTCGGGGGCGGCGAGCCGGGTGCGGGCGAAGCGGAGGATCTCCTCGGCCCGGGCCCGATCGCCGCCGGCCAGGTACAGCTCGGCCACGCGGCGCAGGTGGTCGGAGAGCTCCACCCCGGGCACCCGCCCGGAGCTGGCGGCGAGCAGGCTGGCGGCGAAGACGGGGGCGCCGGCCCGCTCCGCCTGGGTGGCGGCGGCGCGCACGAGCTCGAGGGCGAGCGGCCCCTCGCTGCGCTCGGGGAGGTCGAGGTAGATGGCCAGGGCCTCGCTGCCCTCCGGAGGAGGCTGGGTCAGGGCGGTGAGGAGGACGTGGCGGCACCAGCCGGCGGTGGCGGCACAGGCGCCGTGCGGCCCGGTCTCCCCGGCGAGGAGCCGCGCCGCCTCGACCAGCCGGCCCGCGAGGGCGAGCAGCCGGGCCTGCCGGAGCACCAGGTCGGCGCGCAGGGGGAGGGCCACCGCCACCGCGTCGTAGACCGCGTCCAGCTTGTCGGAGGCGAGGCACTCGGCGTCCAGCTCGCAGATCCGGGCCGCCGCCAGCCGGCCCCAGGGCGCCTCGGCGCGCGCCTGGTGCCAGCGCGCCCGGGCCTCGTCGGGATCATCGTCGCGGAGGGCGAGGTCGCCCAGGCGGAGCTCCGCCAGCGGCGCGCGGCCGCCGGCGGCGGCCTCGAGGAAGAGTCGGCGGGCGGCGTCGAGGTGGCCGGCGGCGAGCTCGCACTCGCCGTGGAGCTCGGGCGAGGTACCGGGGCAGGGCCCGAGCCCGAGCGCGGCGGTGTCGAAGGGGACCAGCGGCGGACCCTCTTCCTCCGGACGCCAGGAGGGGATTCGGAGCTGGTGGAGATCGAGGGCCACGCCGGCCCGGGTGGAGGTGAGGCCGGCGCGCAGGCGCGAGGTGCGGCAGCGCAGGACCACGGTCGCGCCGGAGACTTCCACCTCGGGGCAGATCCGGGAGGCACCGCGGAGGCGCCTCGCCACGCCGGGGGCGGCGGAGGCCGGGACCGAGAGCAGGACGCGCCGCTCGAACGGGCGGGACTCGAGCCGGGCGGGCGACGCGGCGTCGGGGAGCGGGAAGCGCTCCGCCGACACCGTCAGCCCGAGGGGCGGGTGCGTGCACAGGGCGAGCGCCAGGATCGCGGCGGTCGGCGTCACGGAACCGCACCAGTGCAACCAGCGTGCTCGGCCTGGCGCCGGAAGCCTGACGCGGCGCCCGGCGGGCTCGGTCGGGGGGAGACGCCGCCGCGCGAGCGCGGAAAAGCACCAGGCGGGCCAGGGGGCCCGCCTCGGGGGAACGCAGAGGGGAGGCGAGAGGGGCTAGGGCGCGGTCGCTTCGCGGGTGCGCCGGCGGAGCTTCTCCACCAAGGTGGTCCGCTGTAGCCCGAGGAGGTCGGCGGCCGCCTTCTTGTTGCCGCCGGTGCGGGCCAGGGCGGCGGAGATGTAGGCGTCCTCGAGCTGGCGCAGGATCCGGGGGAGATCCACCGGTCGGCCCGCCGCCAGGCAGGGGTCGGCGGGGGGCGGGGCGTCCTCGCTGATCAGGCTGCGGAGGAGCTCGGGGTCGATGCCGGACCCCGGCGCCTCGGCGGGCGCGGGGAGCACGGGGGCCGCCGCCGGAGGGGCCGGGAGGGGCTCCACCTCGGGCCCCTCGTGCACCACCGCCAGCCGGGAGCCGTTGGGGCGCCGCGCCCGGAGCGCGGCCGGGAGATCGGCGACCCGGATCACGCTCCCCTCGGAGCAGACCGCGAGCCGCTCCACCAGGTTCTCGAGCTCGCGGACGTTGCCCGGCCACTCGTAGCCCTGGAGGATCTCGGCCACCGCAGGATCGATGGGCCGCCGCTCGCCGCGCCGCGACCAGAAGTGCTGGAAGAGCCGGAGCACGTCCCCGTTCCGCTCGCGCAGCGCCGGGATCTCGATGGGGCAGACCAGGAGGCGGTAGTAGAGGTCGCGGCGGAACCGGCCCGCCGCCACCTCGGCGGCGAGGTCGCGGTTGGTGGCCGCCACCAGCCGGAAGTCGGCGGGGATGGGCTCGGTCGAGCCGACCGGCTCGTAGGTCCGCTCCTGCAGGACCCGGAGCAGCTTCACCTGCAGGGCCAGGGGCAGCTCCCCGACCTCGTCGAGGAAGAGGGTCCCGCCCTCCGCCGCGGCGACGCGGCCGCGCCGCGACTGGGTGGCGCCGGTGAAGGCCCCGCGCACGTGGCCGAAGAGCTCGCTCTCGAGGAGGGCCTCGGGGATGGCGCCGCAGTTCACCGGGACGAGGGGCCGCCCGGCGCGGGCGCTGTGCTCGTGGATCGTCCGGGCGAAGACCTCCTTGCCCGTGCCGGTCTCGCCGGTGAGGAGGACGGTGGCGTCGCTCTGGGCGATCCGCTGGCAGGTGCGCACCAGATCGGCGATCGGGCTCTCGGGGCCGAACACCAGCTCCGGTCCCCTGCGCTCCTGGCCCAGCCCCGCCGCTGCGTTGGTCGTCATCGTCGTGACCCTCTCCCGTCTGCCGGTTCGTGGTGCGTCGTACGCATGGCGCCATGAGCAAAGCGGGGGCCAATCCACTGACGATCGGCGGGGCGCGAAAACCGGGCGCTTTTCCGGCGCACCTCGGGGCAGCCCAAGGGGTCGGGGCGAACCCCCGCGCTCCTCCAACCCGCCCACCCCCGGGAACGCGGGACGCGCTCTGACGAAGCGTGAAGGCGGGGGTCCGCCTTGACACCCCCGATCGCCCGCCGATACCCTCCGCGGCTCCGATGACTTCCGGCGGCCGCACCACGGGCGCGGGCCGGGCGGCCTTCATGTCGCCCGAGACCCGAAGCTACGAGCTGCCCGGCCCCCTCCGCCTGGAGCTCGGGGGCATCCTTCCCCGGGTCCGGATCGGCTATCGCACATGGGGCACCCTGGATCGCCAGGGCGCCAACGCGGTCGTCATCTGCCACGCCCTCACCGGCTCGGCCGACGCCGACCTCTGGTGGACCCGGATGTTCGGGCCCGGGCGGGCCCTCGATCCGGAGCGGGACTTCATCCTCTGCTCCAACATCCTGGGCAGCTGCTACGGCACCACCGGCCCCACCTCGATCGATCCGGCCACGGGCGCTCCCTACCTCGGCGCGTTCCCCGCCATCACCATCCGGGACATGGTGGCCGCCCAGCACGCCCTGGCCACCGGGCTGGGGGTGCGCCGCGTCCGGATGGTGATCGGCGGCTCGCTGGGCGGCATGCAGGCGCTGGAGTGGGGGCTCCTCCACCCCCGGCTGGTCGAGTCGGTGGTGTTCATCGCCTCGACCGCCCGTCACTCGGCCTGGTGCATCGGACTCTCCGAGGCGCAGCGGCAGGCGATCTACGCCGATCCCCGCTGGCGGGACGGCCACTACGATCCGGCCGACCCGCCCAGCGCCGGGCTGGCGTCGGCGCGCATGATGGCGATGCTCTCCTACCGGAGCCAGCCGTCCTTCGAGGAGCGCTTCGCCCGGCGGATGCAGGCCGAGGATCTGTTCGCGGTCGAGAGCTACCTGCGCTACCAGGGGCGACAGCTGGTGGAGCGGTTCGACGCCGCCACCTACGTGGCCCTCACGCGGGCCATGGACACGCACGACGTCTCGCGCGGCCGGGGCGACTGCGAGGAGGTGCTGCGGAGCCTGCGCCAGCCCACCCTGGTGGTGTCGATCGACTCCGACGTCCTCTACTGGCCCTGGGAGCAGCGGGAGGTGGCGACCCTCGCCCCGAACGCGCGCCTGGCGGTGCTCGACTCCCCGCACGGCCACGACGCCTTCCTCATCGACGTGGATCGGCTCTCGGAGATGGTGGCGGACTTCCGCGGTCGCTCGGCGGCGGCGCCCGCGCCGGAGGCGGAGGCGGTGCGGTCCTCCACGGAGCGGGGCGTCACCCTCCTCGTCCTGGGGAAGGGGAAGGTGGGGCGCGAGCTGCTCGAGCAGATCCGCGTCCAGCGGACCGAGCTGGAGCGGGACTACGACGTGCTCCTCCGCGTGGCGGGCGTGGCCGACACGCGCGGCGCCGCCTTCGACGAGGGGGGACTCGACCTGGAGCGCTGGCGCGGGCTCCTGGCGGCGGCCCCGCCCGCCGGCCCGGTCGACGCGCGGACGGCGCCGGCGCTCCTCGATCGCCTCGCCCGGCTCCCCCACCCGGTGCTGGTGGACCTGACGGCCGCCGACGGGATGGAGGAGGTCTACGAGCAGGCCTTCCGGCGCGGGATCGACGTGATCGCGGCCAACAAGCGGCCCCTGGCCGTACCCCCCCGGCGCCTCGAGGAGCTGCGGGCCACCCGCCGCCAGCACCACCGGCACTGGCACTACGACGTGGCGGTGGGCGCGAGCCTCCCGGTGATCGGGACGCTCCGGCGGCTCTCCCGCATGGGCGACCGGGTGCGGCACATCGAGGGCTCCCTCTCCGGCACGCTCGGCTACCTCTGCACGGAGCTGTCGCGCGGGGTGCCCCTCTCCCTCGCCACGCGCTGGGCGATGGGGCTGGGCTACACCGAGGCCGATCCGCGGGACGACCTCTCCGGCCTCGACTCGTCGCGCAAGGCCCTGATCCTGGCCCGCGAGCTGGGGGCGACGCTGGCGCTCGAGGAGGTGGGGGTCGAGCCCTTCGTCCCCCTGGAGCTGCTCTCCCCGGGGAGCGCCGAGGAGCTCATCTCCTCCCTCCGGCGTCACGACGAGGCCATGGCGGCGCGGGTGGAGGCGCTCCGCCGGGAGGGGAAGGTGCTCCGCTACCTGGCCCGGATCTCGATGGCCGAGGGGGGACGGGTGGAGGCGCGGGTCGGCCCCGAGGGCGTCCCGGCGGAGGACCCCGCCGCCCGGCTGGTCGGGGTGGAGGCGCTCGTGGCCTTCACCACCGCCCGGTACGCCGAGCGGCCGCTGGTCGTCCAGGGCACCGGGGTGGGCGGGGCGCACACCGCCGGCGGCGTGCTCGCCGAGCTCTTCCGCCTGCCGCTGGGACGCGGCGCGCGGTAGGGCCGCCGGCGCGCCGCTACCGGGCGGGCGCCGCGGCGGCTGCTGCGGGGGCCGCGCCCTCCGCAGCCGCGAGCACGATCTCGATCCGGCGGTTCTGGCTCCGCCCTTCGGGCGTGTCGTTGGACGCGACCGGCTGGAACTCCCCGTAGCCCGCCGCCGCCAGGCGGGTGGGATCGAGCCCGGCCTCCTGGAGGTAGCGGACCACCGCCAGGGCCCGGGCGCTGGAGAGCTCCCAGTTGGTGGGGAAGGCGCCGCCGGCGGTGGGGACGTTGTCGGTGTGCCCCTCCACCCGGATGGTGCGCCCCTGGACGTTCCGCAGGGCGTCGGCCACGGCGTGGAGCGCCTGGCGGCCCTCCCGCCCGATGGTGGCGGATCCGGAGGCGAAGAGGATCCGGTCCTTCAGCTTCACGG
>DATKAL010000476.1:0-7176 GCA_035498135.1 Anaeromyxobacter sp. | reverse complement strand
CGGAGCCGGGCGGCTCGCCGTCCCCCTCGTGGAGCACGGCCAGCCCCTCGATCATGAAGGACGGGGTGAGGCCGTTCGGCACCAGGATCTTCCCGAACACCGCGTTCAGCACCGCCGGGGCGCCGCCGATGTCGTCGAGGTGGAGGATGTGCGTGTACTCGTGGAAGACCAGGCTCGCGAGCCAGTCGCGGTAGTCGTTCAGCTCCGAGAGGCTGGACGGGGCGACGGCGTAGAGCCGGATGGTGTTGTACGGGAGCGGGGTCGCCGAGCCGTTGGCGTCGTCGGTGTCGTCGGAGAGGACCACCTCGGTCCGCTGCCGGGGCGCGTACCGGAGGAGCGGGGAGAGGATGGCGTGGGCGCGCTCCGCCTGGCGGACCACCTCCTGGGCGAGCTCCTCCTCCCCCTGGTGGTAGTGGACCCGGAAGCGCGGGGTCTCGATGGTCCGCCAGTGGAACGCCGGGTCGTAGCGCGGCGCGAAGCCGATGGGCTCGGCGGCGAGGGCCAGGGCGGCGAGGAGCGCGGCGGCGGTCACCGGCCGGCTCCCGGCCTCCGGCCGCGGGGGCGCCGCCCGGGCGCCCGGGATCGAGCGACCGGCGCCGGGGCGCGCCGGCGCCGGACCGGCAGGCGCGAGCGGAGGAAGGCGAGGACCTGCTCCCGCAGCAGGGCCGGGTGCTCGAGGGGCGCGACGTGCGTGCCGCCGGGGAGCACCAGGAGCTCGCTGCCGCGGATCGCCTGGTGCATCGCCTCGGAGAGGCGCATGGGCGTGAAGGTGTCCCGCTCTCCGGCCACCACCAGCGTGGGCACGTCCACCGCGGGCAGGTGATCGGTGGCGTCGTGCTCGCCCGCCGCGGCGAGCATCCGCACGAAGAGGGTGGGGTCGATCCGGGAGAGGTCGCCGAGGTACCGGACCATGTCCTCCCGCGCCACGCGGCTCCCGTCCACCTCGAAGGCGAGCGCGTACTGGAGGGCGAGCTCGGTCGGCACCACCGCCTGGAAGACGGCGCGCGCCGCGCCGGGGAAGAGGTCGACCAGGGCGCGCGCCCAGGGGAGGGCGAGCCGAAGGGCGGGCGAGTCGTGGAAGGAGTCGATGGTGTGGCCCGGCGCGCCGCAGACCAGGATCAGGCCCCGCACGCGCCCCGGCGCCCGCCGGTGGGCCTCGAGCGCCACCTGGACGCCCATGGAGTGGCCGGCGAGCACGGCCGCCCGTTCCCCGGCCGCGTCCAGGACCGCGAGGAGGTCGTCCACGCAGTCCGGGATCCCGACCCGGGCCGGGTCCCGGGGCGGGTCGCTCTCGCCGTGGCCGCGATAGGTCCAGTGGATGACCCGGCGCTCCGCGGAGAGCGCCGGCGCGAGGTGGCGCCAGATGTAGCCGGCGCAGCCGATCCCGTCGCAGAGGACCACTGCCGGCCGGCCGGCCCCGCTCCTCTCCCAGGCGATGCGGGTGCCGTCCGGTGCGATGGCGTGGCGATCGGCGTCGGTCATGCGCTCCACGGGTCGGGGGATGCGCGGGTCGCTTCTCACGTGCGCGGACCCGGTGTCCCGCCTTAGTGGCATGGCGTAGACTGCGCGCCACGGAGGTTCAAGCGGAATGTCGCACGACCACCCGCACGCCGGGGAAGCGCGAGCCCCGGCCGGCCAGCTCCACGACCCGGGCGATCCCCATCACGGCCACGGCCACGCCGGCGACCACGCCCGCGAGGCCCGCGACTCGGCCGGAAGCCTCCGGCGCCTGGGGCTCTCGCTCGGGCTGACCGCCGCGATCATGGTCGCCGAGGCGGTCGGCGGCTGGCTGTCCGGATCCCTGGCCCTCCTCTCCGACGCGGGCCACATGCTCACCGACGCCGGGGCGCTCGGGCTGGCGGTGGTGGCGGCCTGGCTCGCAGGCCGGCCCGCCGACGACAAGCGCACCTTCGGGTTCCGCCGCGCGGAGGTGCTGGCGGCGCAGGTCAACGTCGGCGCCCTCGTCCTCCTCACCGCCTGGATCGCCTGGGAGGCGGTGGACCGGCTCCGGAGCCCGGGGCCGCCCATCCAGCTCCGGCTGATGGCGATCGTGGCCGGCATCGGCCTGGTGGCGAACCTGGCCATCCTCTGGTTCCTCCACGGCGAGCACTCGCTCAACGCCCGCTCCGCCTTCCTCCACGTGATCTCGGACACGATCTCGTCGGTGGCGATCCTGGGCGGCGCCGGGGTGATGGCCCTGCGCCCCGAGCTCGGCTGGATCGACCCGGTGCTGTCGATCGCCATCGCGCTCCTGATCCTCTGGGGGGCGTACGGGCTCGTCCTCGAGATCACCGACATCCTGATGGAGAGCGTCCCCCGCCACCTCGACGCCGGGGTGGTCTGCAAGCGGATGGAGTGCTGCCCGGGCGTGATCGCGGTCCACGACCTCCACATCTGGACCATCTCCAGCGGGCTCCACGCGCTCTCCGCCCACCTGGTGGTCCACGTCGAGGCCGTGGGGCGGAACGACGAGATCCTCACCGCGGTCAAGGCGGGCCTGCGACGGGAGTTCGGGATCGACCACACCACGCTCCAGATCGAGTCGGCCGCCTACGCCCACGTGGACGACGTTCACCGGCACTGAAGAGTGCTATACCGTCGCCGTGGTCTCGCGGATCCTCGCCTTCCGGCCGGCGAGCGTGGTCGAGCGCCTCGGCCCGCGGAACGACGCCTGCCCTCTCTCGCTGCGGGACCTGCTCGGGCCCGCCGCCGGGCTCCCGCTCACCCTCCCGGTGGTGCGCGCCCCCATCGCCGGCGTGGCCCGCGCCGCCCTGGTGGCGGCCAAGGAGGCGCGGAGCGCCCTCGGCCTGGCGCTCCCGCCGGGCGTGCCCCCGGAGCCCTGGTTCGAGGCGGTGACCGAGGCCGCCGACGAGGTGGCGGCCGGGCTGCCCATCTTCCTCTCCGCCGAGGTGGCGGTGGAGGGGGAGGCGGCGATGCAGGTGGAGCGTGCCCGGCACGAGGCCTGGCGCCTCCTCGACGCGGGGGTGACGCACCTGGCGGTGGACGTGGGGGCGGTCGAGGTGGCCGAGCGCGGGCGGGTCCTCTCCGAGGTGGCGCAGGGGGCGACCGAGCGGGGCATCTGCGTCGACTGCGTCGTCCCCCTGGAGCCGCTCCAGGGCTCCACCACGCGCCGGGCGGTCGACCTCTTCGAGGACCTGGCGCGGCGCGGCGTCCCGCCCGACGTCGCCTCGGTTCGCTGCCGGGCGCCGGCCGACGTCGACGAGGCCCGGGGGCAGGTGGCGACCCTCTCGCGGATCTGCTCCGCCCTCTCTGGCGTGCCGGTGATGCGCCGCGGGCCGGTGATCCCCGACCTGCTCGGGCTCCTGGCGGGCTCGCCCGTCAAGGCCTGCGAGGACGGCGGGGCGGCCGCCACCTGCGCCATCAGCCTCCTGCCCTGGGAGGTGCTCGGCGTCGAGGTGGAGGAGCGCCGCCGGTCCCGGATCGAGGAGGCGGCCGCCGCGCTCAGCGCCGAGGCCGCCGACCGCCTCGAGGCCCGGGCCTACGTGGAGGTCTCCGGGTTCGTGGAGCGGCTCGGGGCGGCCGGCAGCGCCCCCGCGCTGATCCGGGCGCTCGAGGACCGGCTGGCGGAGCGCTGAAGGGATGACGCGCATCATCGCGGGCAGCGCGCGCGGCCGGCGGCTCACCGTGCCGCGCGGGAGCGCCACCCGGCCCACCAGCGACAAGGTGCGGGGGGCGGTGTTCAACGTCCTCGGCCAGTTCTTCGAGGGCGGCGAGGTGCTCGACCTCTACGCCGGGACCGGGGCGCTCGCCCTGGAGGCGCTCTCCCGCGGCTGCGCCCGGGCGGTCTGCGTGGAGGCGGACCGGGCGGCGGCCGAGGCGCTGCGCCGGAACGCCGAGGCGTGCGGGTTCGGCGACCGGGTACAGGTGGTGCAGGGGAGGGTGGGGGAGGCGGTGGGCCGGCTCGCCGGCGGGCGGTTCGCCCTCGCCTTCGTGGATCCGCCGTACGCGGAGGGGCCGGAGGGTGCCCTCGAGGCGCTCGGGCGGCTGCTCGCGCCGGGGGGGAGGGCGGTGGCCGAGCACGACGTCCGGCGCCCCCCGCCCGACCGGGCCGGCCCGCTCGCCCTCCTGGACCGCCGCCGGTACGGGGACACGGGAATCTCGATCTACCAGCGGGAGTGAGGGATACTGCGCGCCCGCCATGGGACGCGTCGCCATCTACCCCGGCTCCTTCGACCCGCTGACGAACGGCCACCTCGCCATCATCCAGCGCGGGCTCAAGATCTTCGACCGCCTGGTGGTGGCGGTCGCCAACAACCCGCAGAAGCGCCCGCTCTTCACGGTCGCCGAGCGCAAGGAGCTGATCGCGACCGCGGTCGAGCACGACCCGCGCGTCGAGGTCGACTCCTTCGACGCCCTGATGGTCGACTACGCGCGGACCAAGGGGATCACCACCGTCCTCCGCGGGCTCCGGGCCGTGTCGGACTTCGAGTACGAGTTCCAGCTCGCCAACATGAACCGGCGGCTCCTGCCGGAGTTCGAGTCGGTGTTCGTGATGACCGGCGAGGACTACTTCTTCGTCTCGGCGCAGCTGGTGCGGGAGGTGGCGACCTTCGGCGGAGACGTCTCCGCCTTCGTCCCGCCGAACGTGCTCGAGGGGCTGCGGAAGAAGCTCGGCAACAGGCCGCAGCGCCCCTGAGCGCCGGGGGCCGGTCAGCCGTGGAGGCCGACCACCACCCAGCGCCCCTCCGCGCGCGAGAGGAAGAGGACCACCGGCCGCCCGGAGACGTTCGCGATCGCCACCCAACTGCCGCGCGCCGCCAGTGGGGCGAGCCGGGCGGGGGGCGGGCCGAGCCGGCTCACCGCGTCCGGGCCGGGCAGGATCTCGAGGTCGAGGAGCACGTCCCTGCCGGGCGTCCGGGGGGACAGCCCGGTGCGGAAGGCGCGCCGGACCGCGTCGCGGCCGCTCTGCACGTCCCCGTCGAAGCTGAACCGGTCGCCGGAGAGGCCGGCCAGGGCCGGGACGTCGCCCGCGAGGAGGGCGTCGAGGAAGGCGAGGGCGGTGCGCGCGACCTGCTCCCGCTCGGACGCCGGCGGGGCCGCGGCGGCGGATCCCGCGGGGGCTCCGGCGGCAGGCGGGGCCGGGGCAGCCGAGGCCGACCGGGGCGCCGCGGGTGCCGGCGAGGGAGCGGGCCGCGCCGGGAGGACGGCGGGAGCGGCAGCGCGAGCCGGGGGAGCCGGCGCCGCGGCGGGCGGCGCGGGCTCGGGCCGCGGTGACGGGGCGACGGGGGCGGGAGCCTTCTCGGCGGCCGGGGCGGGCGCCGGAGCGTCGGGGAGCGGGGCCGGCGCCGCGCCCTGCGAGAGGAGCAAGGCCGCGAGGGCAGTTGTGAATCCGCTCATGGACGGGCCGAGCTTATGCTACCTTTCGGGGCCATGGCCAGCGCGCCCCGCGAGGTCTGGGGAGACCTCGCCACCACGGCGTTCGTGGAGTCGAGCATCCTGTTCAAGTCGCTCGACCCGGAGGCCATCCGCGATCTCCTGCAGATCGCCCAGCTCGTCACCTGGGCGCCGGGGGAGACCATCTCGGGCGAGCGGGACGATTGCTTCTACCTCCTGGTCGAGGGCGCGGCCCAGGCCGTGTCGGGCGGGGCCGAGACGTTCCAGGTCGAGCGCTCCGGGCTCTTCGGCGTCGGGCGGGCCCTCGGGGCCCCCCGGCCCATCACGCTCGTCGCCCGGACCGACGTCACCGCCGTGGTCTTCCCCGCCCCGATGATCGCCGCCCTGGTCGAGCGCTTCCCCCGGATGCGCAAGCTCCTCGAGGCGGTCCGGGTGGCCCGGGACAAGGGCGGGGCCGGCGCCCCCACCCCCTAGCCGGCGGCCCGCTCCCCGGACGCGCGCGGCGGCCGTCGTCAGGGGCGGCGGGGCCCCCAAGAACGCCTATTTCTGTGCTAGTTTCCCGGCCCCATGCCGCGCCGTACCGACATCAAGAAGATCATGATCGTGGGCTCCGGGCCCATCGTCATCGGGCAGGCCTGCGAGTTCGACTACTCGGGCACGCAGGCGTGCAAGGCCTTGAAGGAAGAGGGGTACGAGATCGTGCTCCTCAACTCGAACCCCGCCACGATCATGACCGATCCGGGGTTCGCGGACCGGACCTACATCGAGCCCATCACCGTCGAGGTGGCCGAGCAGATCATCGCCCGCGAGAAGCCCGACGTTCTCCTCCCCACCCTGGGCGGGCAGACCGCCCTCAACCTGGCGGTGGCCCTGGCCAAGGCGGGGATCCTGGCCCGGCACGGGGTGGGCCTGATCGGGGCGCAGCTCGAGGCGATCGAGAAGGCCGAGGACCGGCTCCTCTTCAAGGAGGCGATGGAGCGGGTGGGCGTGGAGCTGCCCAAGAGCGGCTACGCCCGGAGCTGGGAGGAGGCCCGCCGGATCGCCCGCGACATCGGCTTCCCCATCATCATCCGCCCGAGCTTCACCATGGGCGGCGAGGGGGGCGGGGTCGCCTACAACCTCGAGGAGTTCGAGCCGCTGGCGCGCCGGGCGCTCACCCTCTCCCCCACCCACACCATCCTCTGCGAGGAGTCGATCATCGGGTGGAAGGAGTACGAGCTCGAGGTGATGCGCGACCGGCGGGACAACGTCGTCATCATCTGCTCCATCGAGAACTTCGATCCGATGGGCATCCACACCGGCGACTCGATCACCGTCGCCCCCGCCCAGACCCTCACCGACAAGGAGTACCAGCGGATGCGCGACGCCGCGCTCCGCATCATCCGGGAGATCGGGGTCGAGACCGGCGGCTCCAACATCCAGTTCGGGGTCCACCCGGCCACCGGCCGGATGGTGGTGATCGAGATGAACCCGCGCGTGTCGCGGTCCTCGGCCCTCGCCTCCAAGGCCACCGGCTTCCCCATCGCCAAGATCGCCGCCAAGCTGGCGGTGGGCTACACCCTCGACGAGATCAAGAACGACATCACCCGGACCACGCCGGCCTCCTTCGAGCCGACCATCGACTACGTGGTCACCAAGGTCCCGCGCTTCGCCTTCGAGAAGTTCAAGGGGGCGGACGACGTCCTCACCACCCAGATGAAGTCGGTGGGCGAGGTGATGGCCATCGGCCGCACCTTCCAGGAGAGCCTGCAGAAGGCGCTCCGTGGGCTGGAGATCGACCGGGCCGGGCTCGAGTCCCCCCTGGGGAAGAAGCCGGGCGAC
>DATKAL010000475.1:0-5620 GCA_035498135.1 Anaeromyxobacter sp. | reverse complement strand
TGGAGCCGGGTGACGTCGGCGCCGGCGTCGGCCGCCCGGGCCGCGCTGCGGGCCTGGGAGAGGTCGAACCAGGCGGTGGGCACGATCAGGGGGAGGCGCACCGCCCCGGTGGCGCTGAGCTGCTCGAGCGGCTGGATGGTCACCCCGCCCGCGGGGAGCCCGACGCCGGGGCCGAGGGACGGGGGGAGCTTGATGGCGAAGGAGTCGCGATAGCGGACGTAGGACCCCGAGGCGGTCACGGTGGGCACGATGGGCGAGGCTGCCTGGCGCACCACCCCACCCGCCTCCGCCGCACGATCGCGGGCCTGGGCGAGCGTGAGGTTCTGGTGGTCCAGCTCCTCGAGGGCCGCGGCCAGCGCGAGCTCCCGCGCCGGGGCCGGGCTGCCCCCCTCGGGGCCGGCCGGGGGCGGCCCCGGGAGAGGTTCCGTCGGGGCCGCGAGCCACAGGGCGAGGCCGAGGATCGAGAGGTTCACCATTCGCGTCTCTCCGGGGCGCGCGACGGCGCGCGTCGCCGGGAAGGGAGCAAGGACGGTGCCGCCGCCGAAGGGCCGATTCCGCGCGCCTTTCCACCCGGGCGGGCCCGCACCACGCGTTCGGCCGGTCGTCGGGGTGTCGAAAAGCCTTACGCCGCGCCGGCCTGGGAGGGGACGAAAGCCTGCGTGGCGGCGCGGCTCCTCGCCTGGATGGGCGGCGGCACGAAGCTTGCCACCGGCGAGGGGAGCCGGCGGCCGCCGCCGGGAGAGGAGCCACCGATGCGCAGGGTCGCGACCGTGCTGATCACCCTCACCGTGGTGCTGGGCGGGCTCATCGCCCTCCGGCTCTGGACCCAGGCGCGGGCCCTCTCCGCCCCCTCGGGCGGGTCGGGGGAGATCGAGGGGACGACCGTGGACCTCTCCTCCCGCGTCGGCGCGCGGATCGTGGAGCAGCGCGTCCGCGAGGGGGACCGGGTCCAGGCCGGCGACCTCCTCCTCGCCCTCGACTGCGCCGACCCGCAGGCCCAGCTGGCGGAGGCCGAGGCTCGGGTGGCGGCGGCCAAGGCCCAGGCGGCGGCGGCCATGGCCCAGCTCTCGGTCTCGGAGCGGAACCGCGTGGCGGCGAGCGCCGGGCGCGAGGCGGCGGAGGCCTCGGCCGAGGCGCTGGCGGCGCAGGCGGCCGCCGCCGAGCGGCAGGCGCGCCGGCTGGCCGGCCTCCCCTCCGACGTGGCAGCCTCGAGCATCGACCAGACCGAGGCGAGCGCGGTGGGGCTGGCCCGCCAGACCGCCGCCGCCAAGGCCCAGGCGATCGCCAGCGAGGCCCAGGCGCGGGCGGCCGAGGTGGGGATCAAGGCCGCCTCCGCCCAGGCCGAGGCGGCCCTGGCGCAGGTGCGGGCGAGCGAGGCCTCGGTGGCGCGCTCCCGGATCCTGGTGGACGAGTGCCAGATCCGGGCGCCCCGGGCGGCCGAGGTCGAGACCCTGCCCCACGAGGTCGGCGAGCTGGTCGCGCCGGGGGCGGTCCTCGCCCGGCTGGTCGACCTCGCCGAGGTGAAGGCGACCTTCTACCTGCCCAACGCCGAGGTGGCGGCGGTGAAGCCGGGGGCGAAGGCCCAGGTGGTGGCCGACGCCTGGCCGGGGGAGGAGTTCCAGGGGGTCGTCCGGACGGTGAAGCTCGAGGCGGAGTTCACGCCCAGGAACATCCAGACCCGCACCGACCGCGACCGGCTCGTCTACCCGGTCGAGGTCACCGTCCAGAACCGGGACGGCAAGCTCCGCGCCGGCATGCCGGTGCAGGTCACGATCGCGCGGGCGGGGAGGTAGCGTGGCCGCGGACGCGCCCGCCGCCACCACCCTGGAGGCGCGGGGGATGGTGCGCCGCTTCGGCGCGGTCACCGCCCTCGACGGGCTCGGCTTCGCGCTCGCCCGCGGCGAGCTCTTCGGGCTGGTCGGGCCGGACGGGGCGGGGAAGACCACCGCCATCCGCGCCCTGGCGGGGCTGATCGACCTCGACGAGGGCGAGGCGCGGGTGCTCGGACAGCGGCCGGAGGCGGTCCGCGAGCGGCTCGGGCTCATGCCCCAGCAGTACAGCCTCTACCGGGACCTCTCGGTGGGGGAGAACCTCGACTTCTTCTCCCGCCTCTACGTGCTGCCCCGGGCGGTCTTCCGCCGCCGCGCCGAGCGGCTCCTGGAGATCACCCGCCTCGGCCCCTTCCTCGACCGGCGGGCGGACGCCCTCTCCGGCGGCATGTACAAGAAGCTGGCCCTCTCCTGCGCGCTCCTCCACGAGCCCGAGGTCCTCCTCCTCGACGAGCCGACCAACGGGGTCGACCCCGTCTCCCGGCGCGAGCTCTGGGCGCTGCTCCACGAGTTCGTCGAGGGAGGCATGACCGTCCTCGTCTCCACCCCGTACATGGACGAGGCCGAGCGCTGCGGCCGGGTGGCGCTGGTGCACCGCGGGCGGCTCCTGCTCGAGGGGGCTCCGCCGGCGCTGATCGCCGGCTTCGAGGACGAGGCCTACGAGGTCCGGGGCGGGGAGCGCGAGGCGGTGGATCGCGCCCTCGGGGCGGCGCCGGCGGTGCTCGCCGCCTCGCCGGCGGGGGAGCGGCTCCGGGTGGTGGTGGCGCGGGGCGGGGGGGCGGAGGTGGCGCGCGCCCTCTCGCCGCTCGGCGCCCGGCTCGAGCCGGTGGCCCCCGACTTCGAGGACCTGTTCCTCTCGCGCCTGCGGGAGGCCGCGTGACCACCTACGCCATCGAGGCCGAGGAACTAACCCAGCGCTTCGGCGAGTTCACCGCCGTGGACGCGGTCTCCTTCCAGGTCGAGCCGGGCGAGATCTTCGGCTACCTGGGGGCGAACGGGGCGGGCAAGTCCACCACCATCCGGATGCTCAACGGGCTGCTCGCGCCCACCCGGGGGACCGCCCGCGTCGCCGGCCACGACGTGGCCCGCGACCCGGAGGCGGTCCGGGCTGCGATCGGCTACATGTCGCAGCGGTTCTCGCTCTACCTCGACCTCCCGGCGATCGAGAACCTGCTCTTCTTCGGCGGCGCGTACGGCCTCTCCGGCGCCCCCCTGCGGCGCCGGGCCGAGGAGCTGCTCGAGCTCACCGGCCTCGCCGGGCAGGCAGGGGCGATCACCGGCGCCATGCCCGGCGGCCTGCGCCAGCGGCTGGCGCTGGCCGGGGCGATCCTGCACCGGCCGGCGGTGGTCTTCCTCGACGAGCCCACCGCGGGGGTGGACCCGGTCGCCCGGCGCGGCTTCTGGCGGCTGATCCGCGAGCTCTCCGCCGGCGGGACCACGGTCTTCGTCACCACCCACTACCTGGACGAGGCCGAGTACTGCGGCCGCATCGGCCTGATGGTGGACGGGCGCCTGGTGGCGCTCGACACGCCCGCCGCCCTCAAGCGGACCTGGGTGCCGGACCGGGTGCTGGTGGCGCGCGGCCAGGGGCTCGGCCCGGCCGCCGCCGCCCTCCGCGCCGTCCCCGGGGTCCGCTCGGTCGAGCCCTTCGGCGCCGGGCTGCACCTCCGGGTGGACCCGGCCCGGGTGGGCGAGGGCGAGGTGGCGGCGGCGCTCGGCGCGGCCGGGGCCCGCCAGGTCGTGGTCGAGCGGGGCGAGGCCTCGCTGGAGGACGTCTTCCTCGCCGTGGTGGGGCGGGGCGCGGGCGGCCCGGAGGCGGCGCCATGAGGGAGCGGATCCGGCGATCGCTGGTGCGCATCGGGGCGATGGCGGGCAAGGAGGCCCGGCACGTGGTCCGGGATCCGCGGACCCTCTACATGTCGCTGGGGATGCCGGTGGTGATGCTGTTCCTCTTCGGCTACGGCCTCTCCTTCGACCTCGACCACATCCCGGTGGCGGCCATCGACCAGGATCGGACCGCCGCGTCGCGGGAGCTGATCCGCGCCCTGACCGTCTCGGGCGAGCTCGAGTACGCAGGGGAGGCGGCCGATCCGGCGGCGGCGCTCTCCGGGTTCCGGAAGGGCGCGCTCGTCGGGGCGGTGGTGGTGGATCGGGGCTACGCCCGCGACGTGCTCGCCGGGAAGCGCGTGCCGGTCCAGCTCCTGGTGGACGGCGGCGACCCCAACGTCGCCAACCAGGTCCTCGCCAAGGCGGACGCCCTGGTGCGGGCCGAGACCCGGCGGCTGGCCGGGCCCGACCTGGCCGCCCAGGCCCCGCCCGTCCAGGTCCAGGTCTACACCCGCTACAACCCCGAGGGGCGCTCCGCCCTCTTCCTCGTGCCCGGCCTGGCCGCCTACCTGATGGCCATCACCGCCGTCCTCCTCACCGCCCTCACCGTCGCGGGCGAGTGGGAGCGCGGCTCGATGGAGCAGCTCTTCGCCTCCCCCATCGGCCGGCTCGAGATCGTGCTCGGGAAGCTCCTCCCCTACCTGGTGATCGGCCTGCTCGAGTTCCTCCTCGTGGTGGCCTTCGGCATGACCGCCTTCGACCTGCCGCTGCGCGGGAGCGGCCTCGTCCTCACCCTGCTCGGCTTCACCTTCCTCGTGGGGATGCTCGGGCAGGGGCTGCTCGTCTCGGTGATCGCCAAGAACCAGACCGTCGCCACCCAGGCCGGGATGCTCTCGTCGCTCCTCCCCTCGCTGCTCCTCTCCGGGATGATCTTCCCCCTCGAGAACATGCCCCTGCCGCTCCGGGCGCTCTCGCGCGTGATCCCGGCCCGCTACCTGGTCCACGCGCTCCGGGGGATCCTGCTGAAGGGGAACGGGATCGAGGTGCTCTGGCCCGACCTGGTGGCGGTGGCGATCTTCGCCGTGGCGATCGTGGCCCTCTCCACCGCCCGCTTCCGGCGGAGGCTGGCATGACCCCGATCCGTCACCCCTCGGCCCGCGTCCAGTTCGCGGCCATCTTCCGCAAGGAGATCCGGCAGACCGCGCGCGACCGCCGCATGATGTTCATGCTGATCGCGGCCCCCCTGCTCCAGACCCTGGTCTTCGGCTTCGCGGTCAACTTCGAGGTGGACCACGTCCCCACCGTGGTCCTCGATCGGGACGGGACCGACGTCTCCCGGCTGCAGGCCCGGCGGCTGCTGGCCGACGGGACGCTGCAGCGGGTCCCGGGGACGGCCGGGCTGGCCGGGGCGGAGGCCGACCTGGACGCCGTCGTGGCCGCGGCGGCGGTGATCCTGCCGGAGCGGTTCGCCGCCGACCTGGCGGCGGGCCGGCCGGCCGAGGTGCAGGTGGTCCTGGACGGCACCAACCCCAACCAGTCCACGGTGGCGGGCGCGGCCGCCGGGCAGTACTTCGGCCAGACGGGAGAGCAGATGGCGCGGGATCGGCTCGCGGCGGCGGGGCGCCGGGCGCCGGCCCAGCTCGTCCTCTCGCCGCGCATCGCCTACAACCCGACCATCCAGTCACCGCCCTACATGATCCCCGGGATCGCGGCCATGCTGCTCCTGGTGGTCACCACCATCGTGACGGCCATGGGGCTGGCGCGGGAGCGGGAGATGGGAACGCTGGAGCAGGTGATGGTCACGCCCATCCCTCCCGTGGTCCTGCTCTTCGGGAAGATCGCGCCGTACGTGGTGATCGGCTTCGTGGACGTGGCGCTCCTGGTGGCGGTCGGGACGTGGGTCTTCGGCGTCCCCATCTCGCGCTCCCGCGCCAGCCCCATGGCGGTCACGATGGTCGTGACCA
>DATKAL010000474.1:0-8163 GCA_035498135.1 Anaeromyxobacter sp. | reverse complement strand
CTCCGAGGGGGCTGCGCCCCCTCCCCGCCGAGCAAAGCTCGTCGGGGTCCCTCCCCTGCCAGGCGGGGCCCTGGCGCGCCTCGGCTTCGCCTCGCGCGCCGTTCCGCGGGCGCGGCCGCGCCGCGCTGGTCTCAGCGGCAGAGCCGGGCGGCGAAGAAGCCGTCGGTCCCGTGGCGGGAGGGGAGGGTGAGGAGGTCGCCGGCGGGGTCGAGCAGGTCCGCGGCGAGCCCGGGCGGGGGCGGAAGGCGCCGGAGCCCCGCCCGGACCAGGCCCTCCACGACCGCCGGTCCCTCCGCCCGGGAGAGCGAGCAGATCGAGTAGGTCACCGGCGCGCCCGGGCGGGCGTAGCGGGCGCAGGCGAGGGCGATCTCCGCCTGCAGGGCGGCCATCCGGGGGAGGTCCTCCGGCCGGCGCCGCAGCTTCAGCTCCGGGTGGCGCCGGAGCGTGCCGAGCCCGGCGCAGGGCGCGTCCACCAGCACCGCGTCGAAGCTCCCGTCGGCGAGGCCGGGGACGGGGCGGGCGGCGTCGGCGCAGATCACCCGCACCGTCGGGAGGCCGCGGCGAACGGCCTCCTTCGCGAGCGCGTCCGCCTTGCGGGGGTGGAGCTCGACCGCCACCACCTCGGAGCCGGGCCCGAGCAGCTCGGCCAGGTGGAAGGTCTTCCCCCCCGGCGCGGCGCAGGCGTCGAGGACGCGCGCCGTCCGTCCCGCCAGCTCCCCCGCCGCGAACCGGGTGACGAGCTGCGCCGCCTCGTCCTGGACCTGGAAGGCGAGCCCGCCGGCGGCCCGGGCCAGGTCGGCGACCGACGCGCCCTCGAGGACGATCCCCTCGGGCGAGCGCGCCGCCGGTGCGGCCGCCAGGCCCGCGGCGCGGGCGCGGGCGAGGAGGTCGGCCGGCGCCCGGGCCCGGACGCAGAGCGGGGCGGGCCGGTTCATGGCCAGCGCCAGCGCCAGCGCCTCGGCCGGGCCGAGCCAGGCCACCCACTCCTCGGCCAGCCAGCGCGGGAGCGCCTCGGCCGCGGCCACGTGCCCGGCCGGATCGGCCTCGAGGGGCGGGGGCGGCGGGAAGCGCGGGGCGCGGGCCAGGGCCCGGAGCACGGCGTTCACGTACCCCGCCGCCCGCCCGTGGTCGACCGCCTTGGCCAGGGCGACCGCCTCGCCCACCGCGGCGTGGGCGGCCGTGCCGAGGACCAGGAGCTGGTACGCGCCGAGCCGGAGCGCGATCCGCGCCGCCGGGTCGAGCTCGGCCAGCGGGCGCCGGGAGTGCGGCGCCAGGGCGGCGTCGAGGGAGAGGGCGCGGCGGAGGGTTCCGTAGACCAGCTCCGTGGCGAGCCCGGCCTCCCGCGGGTCGAGCGCGCCGCCGCCGGCCAGGGCGGCGTCCAGGGCGCGCGAGGCGTAGGCGCCGCCGTCCTCGACCCGGCGGAGGACCTCGAAGGCGATCCGGCGGGCGCTCATGTGCCGAGGCTCACCGCCTCGCGGCGCAGGCCGTTGAGGAAGGCGAGGGCGTCCTGGGGCGGCTTGCCCTCGGGCTGGAGCCGCGTCACCAGGAGCCCGGTCCCCTCCCCGCAGGCGACGAGGAGCCCCTCGCCCGCCGCCCGGCGGCCGGCGCCCGGCGCGCCGGGGGTGGCCGGCCCGGGCCGGGCCGCGAGGAGCTTCACGGCCCGCCCGTCGAGGGAGCTGAACGCGCCCGGCCAGGGGGTGAACCCGCGCAGGCGGGCGGCGATCTCCGGGGCGGGCCGGCGCCAGTCGACCCGCCCGTCCTCGCGCTCCAGGATCCGGGCCAGGGTGGCGCGGGCCGGGTCCTGCCGCACCGGCACGAGGCGCCCCTCCTCGAGGAGGGCGAGCGCCTCGACCAGCGCCTCGCCGCCGAGGAGCGCCAGGCGCGGCCCGAGGGTGGCGGCGGTGTCGTCGCCGCCCACCGGGAGCACGCGCTGGAGGAGGACGTCCCCGGTGTCGAGCCCCTCGTCCATCTGCATGATGCTGACGCCGGTCTCGGCGTCGCCGCTCGCGATCGCCCACTGGATGGGGGCGGCCCCCCGCCAGCGCGGGAGGAGCGAGCCGTGGACGTTGATCGCGCCTCGCGGCGCCAGCCCGAGAAGGTCGGCGCCCAGGATCCGGCCGTAGGCGGCGACCACCAGGAGGTCCGCGCCCAGGGGGCCGAGCGCGGCGGCGAGCTTCCCGTCCCGGACCTTCTCCGGCTGGAGCACGGGCAGGGCGCGGGCGAGGGCCCAGGCCTTGGTGGCCGGGGCGCGGAGCGCCTGCCCCCGGCCCGCGGGCCGGTCGGGCTGCGCCACCACCGCCAGGATCCGGTGGCCGGCCCGCTCCAGCGCGTCGAGCGCGGGGACGGCGAACTCGGGGGTGCCCAGGAAGACGATCCGCATGCGATGTGGGTGTATAGCGCGTTGCGGCCCGGTGGGCGCGCGCTACAATCGGCGCGCTGGGCTCGCTGGGCCGGCAGGGGAGCATCGCATGGCCGAGGGAACCGCCACACCCGGTGCCGCCCGCCCGCGGCGCCTCTTCCTGATCGATCGCGCCTTCCAGCTCAAGTACGCCCTCCTCATGGCCGGGGCGGGCCTGGCGGTGGCGATCGCCTTCGGCCTCTGGCTCCACCAGACGCACGCCCAGGCCATCGCCCTGCTCGCGCCCGACGCCGAGACCCGCGCCCTCATCGAGCGGAGCGACCGCCTGCTCCTGGCCGCCTTCGCCGGGATCGCCGCCCTGCTGGCGGCCGCGCTCGGGCTGCTCGGGATCGTGATCACCCACCGGGTGGCCGGCCCGGTCTTCGTCATGGGCCACTACCTCGGGATCCTGGCCCAGGGCCGGTTCCCGCGCATGCGCACCCTGCGCCGCGGCGACGAGCTCAAGGCCCTCTTCGACGTCTTCATCGAGGCGGTCGGCACCCTCAAGCTGCGCGAGGCCCGCCACGCGGCCGTGCTCGAGGACGCGATCGAGCGGATGAGGGCGGCCGCCGCCCGCGCCCCGGAGCTCGCCCCGGCCATCGAGGCGCTGGCCGCCGCCGCCCGCGAGCGGCGCGAGGCGCTGGCGGTGGACGATCCGGAGCTCACGCCCATGGCGGTCGCCGCGCCCCGCCGGGCCGCCTCCTGAGCCATGGTCCGCGATCCTCGACCACCTTCGGTGTCTCGAATCGCGCCCCCACCGCCGTCGGCCGTCTAGCCTCCATCGGAGATGCCCATGCGCCGCCTTGCCGAGGTCCTGCTCGCCTGCCTCCTCCTCTCCGCCTGCGGCGAGCCGAAGGACGCCGCGGGGTGGGCGAAGCGCGCCGTCCAGCGGGCCCGGACCGACGAGAAGCTCCAGGCGCTCGATCAGGTGCGGCGCGCGCCCGGGGACCGGCACGCGGCCGTCCCCTGGCTGGTGGAGGTGCTGCGCCAGGGGCCGCGGGTGCGGGCCGAAGCGGCGATCGCCCTGGGCGAGTTCGGCGACCCGGCCGCCGTGGGCCCGCTGCTCACCGCCGTCGAGCCGGAGGCTCGGGACCGCGAGACGCAGGACGCCAACCGGCAGATCGCCGTGGCCCTGGGCGCGCTCCGCGCCCGGGAGGCGATTCCGGTCCTCGCCCGGCTGACCGGCTCCCCGGACGGCTTCACCCAGGTGGCGGCGGTGGACGCCCTCGGGCAGATCGGCGACCCGGCCGGCGTGGAGCCGCTCGTCGCGGTCGCCACCTCCCAGGCGGTCGAGCCGTTCACCGCCCGCAAGGCGCTCCTCGCCCTGGGGAGGATCGGCGATCCCCGCGCCGCCCCGGTGGTGCTCCGGCTCCTCTTCGAGCAGCGGGGGGGCGCCTCGCTCTACTCCGAGGCCGCCTTCGCCGCCTCGCAGATCGGGCCTCCCATGGCGCCCCTGCTCCTGGCGGTGCTGGAGGGGAAGGACGCCGAGGTCCTGGAGCACGCGCGCGCCCAGGGGATCGCCCCGGGCGCCGTCCAGGCGAAGGTGGTGGTCCTGCTCGGACTGGTGGGCGGGACCGAGGCCGTGCCTCCGCTGGTGGCCCGGCTCTCGTATCGCGACCCCGACCCCGAGCTGGAGCGGTGGGTCCGGCGGTTCGCCGCCACCGCCCTGGGCGCCCTGCGTGCCCGCGAGGCGGTGAAGCCGCTCGGCGAGGTGGTCACCCGGGCGACGGATCAGGACCTCCGCGACCGCGCCTGCGAGGCGCTGGCGTTGATCGGCGACCCGGCCGCCCTCCCGGCGCTGCGCGCCGTGGCCACCGGGACGTGGACCCGGCGGGCCGCCCCGCTGGCCGCCCTGTCGAGGCTGGGCGGCCCCGCCGACCAGCCGCTCGTCGAGGCCGCGGCCCGCTCCTGCCCGGAGCCCTGCCCGGCCGGCCAGGCGGAGGCGCTGGCGGGGATGCGCGAGCGGCTCGCGGCGGCGGCCACCTGCGGCGACGTGCGCTGCTGGGCAGGGAAGCTCGGCGACGCGAGCGCGGCGGTGCGCGACCGGGCCGCGCTCGAGGTCGGGCGCGGCGGAAGCGGCGCGGACGCGGCGGCCCTCGTGGAGGCCGCGGAGCGCCCGGTGGACGGCGACGCGACCCTGGCCGTGCGCACCCACGCGGTCCTGGCGGTGGGCTGGATCGCCGCCCGGGGACCGGTGCCCGACGGCCCGGCCCTGGCGGACCGCCTGGAGCGGGTGATCGCGCAGGAGCGCGGCCGGACGCTGACCGCGGCGGTGAACGAGGAGGCGTTCGCCGTCGCCACCCGCCTGCGACGGGGTCGCTAGCGCCCGGGCTCCCTAGGGAGCCCCCCGTCCTCCCTTCCCGTTCCCCGCGCCGGGCGGCGCCGCCGCCTTGTCCCAGGCGCCGGGCAGCAGGTTGAAGGGGAGGAGCTTCGCGAGGAGCGGCAGGAGGAGCATGCCGCCGGGGGCGGCGAAGATCGCCAGCGCGGGGACGGCCTTGGCGAGGTCGATGAGCTGGGCCTTCACCTTGCGCTTCTCGTCGGCGGTGAGGGCATGCCCGGCCGCCGCCTTGGCGAGCAGGGTCCCGAGCTCACCGGTCTCGCGGATCTCGGTCATCACCGCGCCGAGGTTGTCGGTCACGGCCTGCGAGACCCGCTCCACCACGTGGTCGGCCGCCTCCTCCCACTCGTCGGCCAGCGCCTGCCAGTCGGCCGGGACGCCGCCCTCCCCGAAGGCCTCGAACCAGAGCTCGTGATCGCCGTGCTGGGCGGCCGCCTCGACCTGCGCCTGGACCAGGGCCTGGGCGTCCAGGCGAGCCGCGGCGGCGAACGCCTCGGTGAACGCGGAGGCGGCCTCGCCCGGCAGCCGGGCCCGGAGCTGGGCGAGGAGGAGCTGCTCGAGGAGGAAGGGCCGGACCCGCTCGGGGGCGGCCGCGGCGAGGGCCTCGGGCCCGCGCGGCGCCGCCACCGCCTTGCGCGCCCGCCGCAGCTCGGCCCGGCCGAGGCCGAGGCGGGCGAGCTGGCGGAGCCGGATCCCCTTGGTCCGGGCGTCGGCCGGCGCGAGGGCGGCGCCCAGCAGGCCGGAGAGGGCCTCGGCGAGCAGCGCCGACTCGACCGCGGCGTATGAGCCGTGCCGGGCGAGCGCTTCGGGGAGGAGCCGGCCCTGCCGGTGGTAGCCGAGGACCACCCGGGCCAGGCGCCGCCGGAGGATGGCGAGGGTTCCCGCGTGGAGGGGCAGGCCCCCGACTGGATCGCCGGGGGGGAAGAAGCGGTCCTGGAGGGCCTCGCCGGCGCCGCGCAGGGCCCGCTCCACGGCCCGGGTGCTCGCGCCGCCCGGTTGCTCGGGCTCGACCGCCAGGGCGAGCGCCGGGAGGCCCAGGGCGGCCGCGAGGAAGCCGGCCAGCTCGGCCTCCTGCCGGGTGCGGAGGAAGGGCTCGCCGGCCAGCAGGGCGAGGTCGAGGGCCAGGGCGACGTGGCCGCGGACCTCGTCGAGGAAGAGCTCCTCCCGCCCCTCCGGGCCGTCCGCCAGCCGGCGGTGGCGGAGCGAGCGTGCCACGAGAAGGCGCGACCCGGGAGCGAGGTCGGTGGGCGAGTCCCCGGCCGTCCGGACGTCCGCCGGCAGCTTCGCCCGTGCCGCGTCGGGGTCGAAGCGCTGCAGCTCCTCGAGGAGGAGGGAGCCGAGCCAGGCCTTGTCGGAGAGGTCCACCGCCACGCGCGTTTCCGGAGCGGGCGAGTGTAGCCCGAGTCGGCCCCGCCGGGTCTGCCCCTGATCGGTCGACCCGCGTGGACCGGGCGGCACCGCTTCAGCGGGAGCGGGCCTTGCGCTTCTCCTCGGGGGGCTCCTCCGCCGCCGGGGCGGGGACGGCCACGGGGCCGCGGCGGATCCCGAACCGCTCGAAGAGCTTGGCCTCCACCTGCTGGAGGATCTCCGGGTGCTCGCGCAGGAAGGACTTGGCCTGCTCGCGCCCCTGGCCGATCCGCTCGCCGTCGTAGCTGAACCAGGTCCCGCTCTTCTCCACGATGTTCTCGTTGGAGGCGAGGTCGAGGACGTCCCCCTCGCGGCTGATGCCGTGCCCGTACATGATGTCGAACTCGACCTCCTTGAACGGGGGGGCGACCTTGTTCTTCACCACCTTGACCCGGGTGCGGTTGCCGATCACCTGCTCGCCGTCCTTGATCGCGCCGATCCGCCGGATGTCGAGCCGCTGGGTGGCGTAGAACTTGAGGGCGTTGCCGCCGGTGGTGGTCTCCGGGTTCCCGAACATCACCCCGATCTTCATCCGGATCTGGTTGATGAAGACGACGATGGTGGAGGACTTGGAGATGGTGCCGGTGAGCTTGCGGAGCGCCTGGCTCATGAGCCGGGCCTGCACGCCCATGTGCGCGTCGCCCATCTCCCCCTCGAGCTCGGCCTTGGGGACGAGGGCGGCGACCGAGTCGATCACCAGCACGTCGATGGCGCCGGAGCGGACCAGGGTCTCGGCGATCTCGAGCGCCTGCTCGCCGGTGTCGGGCTGGGAGATGAGGAGGTCGTCGGTGCGCACCCCGAGCTTGCGCGCGTAGCCGACGTCGAGGGCGTGCTCGGCGTCCACGAACGCCGCGATGCCGCCCTTCTTCTGCGCCTCGGCGACCGCGTGGAGCGCGAGGGTCGTCTTGCCGGAGGACTCCGGGCCGTAGATCTCGATGATGCGCCCGCGGGGAAGGCCGCCGACGCCGAGGGCGATGTCGAGCGACACCGACCCCGTGGACACCGCCTGCACGTCCTTCACGAGCGCGTCCTCGTTGCCGAGGCGCATGATCGAGCCCTTGCCGAAGGCCTTCTCGATGGACGAGACGGCCAGCTCGATCGCCTTCTCCTTCTCCGGTCCGACGGGCATCGCTTTCCTCTCCTTGCGGGGGCCACATGGGGCGGCCCCGGCTCTCGTGCGCGGGGCCCTACCTACCAGCGACCCCTGACAGCGATCTCTGAACGGATGGCTTACTGAACATGTGAGCCGTAGTCAAGAATCGGACCGCCCTCCGGGGGAGAGCGGGCCGATCTCGGGGGGCCGGCGACTTGCCCCGACGCACCGGGCGGGTTCTCATCGCTTCCGGACCGCCCTGCCGGTCCCGGGGGAACACCACATGAGAACGCTCGCCACGCTGCTCGCCGCCGCGCTCCTGCCCGCCGGTCTCGCCGGCGCAGCGGAGAAGGATCCCGTCGCGGAGGCGGCCGCCTCCTACGCCGCGCTCGAGCAGGCGGACGTCGAGCTGCTCTCCGCCGAGCTCGACCGGCTCGTCGCGGATCCGGCGTTCGTCGGGCCGTTCCTCGCCCGGGACCGGGCGAGGCTCCTCGCCGCCGCGCGCCCCGTCTTCCAGAAGCTCGGGGCGGAGAAGCAGATCACGCACTGGTACTTCATCGAGCCGGAGCCGTCGCGGACCTGCTTCCTCCGCGTGCACGCGCCCGAGAAGTTCGGCGACCGGATCGACCGCGCCACCCTCGACCAGGCGATCCGCACCCAGAAGATGGGCGCCGGCAAGGAGCTCGGCGTCACCGCGTTCGCGCTCCGCGTGGTGAAGCCGATCCGGTCGAACGGCAAGGTCGTCGGCTACATGGAGCTCGGCGAGGAGATCGGCCACTTCCTCGGGCGCATGAAGCAGAAGACCGGCGACGACTACGCCCTCCTCGCCGACAAGGGGCGCATCGACCGCAAGGCGCTCGCCGCGGTCCGCAAGGAGGACCGCTGGGAGGAGCGGGAGGACGTCGTGCTCATCGACAGCACGGTGTG
>DATKAL010000473.1:0-10981 GCA_035498135.1 Anaeromyxobacter sp. | reverse complement strand
GGGCGGGCCGGCCGGATGCGCCGGTCGGCTGCTCTTCCGTTCCGGCCAGGTGGACGCGTCGTGCAACCGGTGCAGGTCGGGGGCTTTGAAGGGCAAGGTGCGCCTATCTCCGCTCCGATATCGCCACGGGTCAACTTTTCGCATCGTTACGGCTTCCACCCGCGGGCCTACCGTCGCCCCGGCTGCCTCTGGCCCGGAATCGGTGTCGGACGGGTCGCCCATCTCGCCTCACCCGGAAGAAGGAGACACCGGCGGAGCCGGGCGCTCGACGGCCGGCTCCACCGGGGCCAGTCACGGCGCGTGCGGCTGCTGGCCGGCCTCCGCCCGCCCGGCGCCCGCCTGCGCCGCGGGCGCGACCCCCAGCTGGCGGAGCAGCCCGAGGGCGTCCCACTGCACCCAGCTCTCGACGAACCTCCCGGCCCGGACCTTGTCGATGCCGATCCCCTCCGCGGTGCAGCGCTGGCCGGTCGGCTCGATCCCCATGAGGCGGCCGCGGTGGGTCCCGGTCATCCGCCAGTGCGTGACGACGACGTCCCCGTCGGCGTAGCAGCCGAGCAGGGTGGGCTTGAGGTCGGGGAAGGCCTCCCGGTACATCCGGCAGCTCTCCTTCGCCTGGCCCAGGTCCGAGTCCCCGGTGATCGGGTCGTGGCTCCTGTACCCGCGGTCGCAGAGCTCGTCGAAGACCTCGACGTTCCCCTTGCCGTACGCCTCCTCGAGCAAGCGCCTGGCAGACTGCTTCATGTCGACGGCCATGGCATCTCCCTTCGCCTCCCGGGCGCGAAGGCCCAGGGCGGCGCGTCTGAGCTAGGCACCCCGCACGCGGAGGCAACGAGGAGGCCGCCGAAAACCGCTGCTGGCCCCCGACCGGCAGGGCAGTTGGGGGGCAGCGGGCGTTCCGGGAACCCGGCGGGAACCCGTCAGCGGTAGCCGTAGCCGCCGCGCTCGGTCCCCACCACCCGGCCCTCGGCGATCAGCGCCCGGACGCTGAACCGGTCGGGGCCGAAGTTGTAGGTCCAGACCTCGACCTGGACCGTCACCGCCCCGCCGGCCCTGGCCGAGGGGACGATCCCGACGGCCAGCGGCCGGGACTCGAGCCGGTAGTCGACGAGGAGCGGCTCCCCGCAGCGGGCGAGGAGGTCCACCTTGGTGGCGCCGAGGAAGACGTCGGCCGCCTCGCAGTGCGCGACGGCCAGCGGCGGGACCACGCGGACGACGTCGCGGGCGTAGCCGTAGCCGCCGCGCTCCACGCCGATCACCCTCCCGCCGAGCAGCGACACCGTCGACATGAACCGGTTCGGGCCGAAGTCGTAGGTCCAGGTCTCCACCGTGGCCACCGCCTGGCTCTGGTAGGGCGGCCCGCTCCGCCAGACGTCGCGGGAGTCCTGGAGCGTGGGGAGGCCGCACTTCCCGAGGAGGTCGAGCTTGGAGTCGCCCACGCTGACGATCCCCCCGTCGCAGCGGATCGAGTCCTCCGCCACGGCGGGGAAGGCCGCCGTCGCGCCGAGGAGCGCTACGAGCACGTCGAGGCGCATGGGTTCCTTCCCGGCCGCGAGACCGCGGCCCTGCCGGCTCCCTCCTTACACGACACCCGGCGCGGCTCCCGATTCAAGGGAGCGTGCCATCCCAGGTGGGTCCGTGCGCCGGCGGCGCGCTACGCTCCCCGCCAGGGCTCGCTGGCCCGGAGGGCGGCCACGATCGCGCGGGTCGAGGGGGAGCGGTTCAGCGTGTAGAAGTGGATCCCGGGCGCGCCGCGGCGAAGCAGGTCCGCGCACTGCAGGGTGGCGTAGGCCACCCCCAGCTCGCGCGCCCCGTCGGCGTCCTCGCGCCGGACCTCCATCGCCGCCCGCAGCCGCGCCGGGATCGAGGCCCCGCACATGGCGGTGAAGCGCTCCACCTGCTCCACGTTGGTGAAGGGCATGATCCCGGGGACGATGGGGACCGCGATGCCGGCCGCCCGGGCGCGCTCCACGAAGCGGAAGTACTGGACGTTGTCGAAGAAGAGCTGGGTGACGAGGAAGTCCGCCCCCGCGTCCACCTTGGCCTTGAGGTTCCGGAGGTCCTGGGCCAGGTCGCGGGTCTCGACGTGGCCCTCGGGGTAGGCGGCCGCCCCGAGGCAGAAGCTCCAGCGCCCGGGGTGCTCCCGGACGAAGGCCACCAGCTCGCTGGCGTGGCGGAAGCCGTCCGGGTGCGGGGTGAAGGCGGCCTGGCCCCGGGGAGGATCGCCGCGGAGCGCCAGCACGTTCTGGACCCCGGCCTCGGCCACCTCGTCCAGCACCGCCGACACCTCGTCGCGGGAGGCGCCCACGCAGGTGACGTGGGCCATCGCCTCCACCTCGCTCTCGCGCTTGAGCCGCTTCACGAGCTCGAGGGTTCGGGCCCGGGTCGAGCCCCCCGCCCCGTAGGTCACCGAGACGTAGGCCGGCCCGAGGGGCCGGAGGGCCTCGACCGTCTCGAAGAGCGCCCGCACCCCCTCGTCCGTCTTCGGGGGAAAGAACTCGAAGGAGAAGATGGGCTCGCCCCGCTCGCGGGCGAAGCGCAGGAGGTCGGTGATCCGCACGGCCCGCGGAGATTAGCCCGGCCCCCACCCCGGGCGCCAGCCTCGCGTCGGCGGTTGACAGGCGCGGGCCGTCGGGGAATCACTACGCCGCATGGCCGGCCAGCGCTACATCACGCCCGAGGGCTTCCGCCGGCTGGCCGCGGAGCACGAGAGGATCTGGACCGTGGAGCGCCCCCGGATCGTGGCCGAGGTCGAGGCCGCGGCGGCGCTCGGGGACCGGAGCGAGAACGCGGAGTACCTCTACGGGAAGCGGAAGCTCCGGGAGCTGGACCGCCGGCTGCGGTTCCTCTCGGAGCGGATGGACGCCCTCACGGTGGTGGATCCCCGGCCGCATCCGGCGGGGCGCGCCTTCTTCGGCGCCTGGGTGACGGTGGAGCAGGAGGACGGGGAGGAGCGGACCTACCGGCTGGTGGGGCCGGACGAGTTCGACGTCGCCTCCGGCCTGATCAGCGTCGACGCGCCCCTCGGGCGGGCGCTCCTCGGGAAGCGCGCCGGCGAGCTGGTGGTGGTGCAGCGGCCGGCCGGGGTGCTGGAGCTCACCGTGGTCGAGGTGAGCTGGACGTCGGCGGGGGACGCGTGACCACCTCCGACCGCGCCGCGCTCCGGGCCCAGGTGGAGCGCTTCGCCCGCGAGCGCCCGAGGAGCGTCGCCTCCGACGGCGCCGGGAGGCTCCTCGACGTCGCCTCCGGCAAGGCCCTGGCGCTCGACTGGCCCCGCGTGGCCCGCGCGGAGGAGCGCGTCGACGCCCGCACCCGGCGCCCCTACCTCGTCCTCTCCCTGGACGACGGCACCGAGATCGCCCTCGCCGATCAGGGGATCGCCTTCGCCCCCCGGGCGGTGGCCGGCGGGGCGCCGGAGGGCCTCCCCGCCGCGGTCTGCTTCCGCGACCTCTCCCAGGCGGAGAGCCAGCTCTCCCACTTCCTCCTCCACCACCCCGAGGAGCCCGCCGACCGCTCCCACCTGGCGATCTTCCTCTTCTGCCTGGCGGTGGTGGCGGGGGCGCGGGCGGCCGGGTTCGACGTCGCCCCCGAGGAGCGCCGGCTGGAGGGGCTGCTCGCCGAGCTCGAGGCCCGGGGCGCCCGCTGACCGATCGTGCGTGCTTCGGGATCGGCGCGGCGAAGCCGCGCCCGCGGGACGTCGCCCGAGGCGAAGCCGGAGCGCGCCCGGGCCCCGCGCGGCAGGAGAGGGGCCTCCGAGGAGCTTCGCTCGGCGGGGAGGGGGCGCAGCCCCCTTGGAGAGCTGCCCGAGCCATGGCGCGATTCGAGACACCGAGGGTGCTCGAGGATCGCGAACCCTGGCTCAGGCGGGGGCGGCCTCCGGCTCCTCGGCCACCAGGGCGGCCAGCCGCGCCCAGAGGGCGTCGGTCCCCGTCCCCTCGATCGCCGAGAACGGCACCGCCTCCCCGCGCCCGAGCCCGAGGGACCGCTCCACCGCCTGGAGCGCGGCGCCGCGCCCGGTCCTGGGGAGCTTGTCGATCTTGGTGGCCGCCACCACCACCCGGCGGCCGGCGGCGCGCAGGAACGCCGCGGCGTCCTCGTCGCTCTCGGCCGGCGGGTGGCGGGCGTCGACGATCAGCACCACCGCGCGGAGCACGTCCCGCTCCCGCAGGTAGTCCTCGATCATCGCCGCCCAGCGATCGCGCTCGGCCCGCGACACCTTCGCGTAGCCGTAGCCGGGGAGGTCGCAGAGCCGCACCGCCCTCGGCCGCGCGGCCGGCGTGGGGCGGTAGGAGACCTGGAAGAACTGCAGGGCGCGGGTCCGGCCGGGCGTGGAGGAGACGCGTGCCAGCCCCTTCGTCCGCGCCAGGGCGTTGAGCATCGAGGACTTGCCCACGTTGGAGCGGCCCACGAACGCCAGCTCCGGCAGCGGACTCTGCGGCCACTCCGCCAGGCGGGTGGCGGTCCGGACGAACTCGGCCGAGACGACCTGGACGGGCATGGGGGCCTAGCGGACGTCGCGGGGGCGAGGGGGCGCCTTCGCGCCCTCGGTGGGCGCCGCGCCCTTGTCGCCCCAGTGGACGATGAGGGGCAGCTTGCGGGCGTACTCGAACCGTACCAGGCTCGGGGTGGAGTCGGTGTGGCAGCCGAGGCAGGTCCTCTCGCCCGGATCGACCAGCCCCACCGCCCGGGCCAGCTCGGCGTCGCGCATCACGTAGCGGGCGGCGTAGATCCGCCCCGGGCCATGGCAGGCCTCGCAGGAGACCCCGGCGATGCCGTCGGCGGCGTCGGGGGAGTGGCAGCCGAGGCAGCGCTCGTCCTTGCGGCTCCTCTCCGGCAGGCTGTCGAAGGCGCGGGCGTGGGGATCCTGGCGCCAGGCGTCGTAGGCGGCCGGGTGGCACGCCTTGCAGGTCTCCGGGCCGACCCGGTCGCCGGCGTGGGCGGCGGTGGGCGGGAGGAGCACGGCGAGCGCGCAGATGGCGAGGGCTCGGGTCACGGGGCCCGGAGTATAATGCGGCATGCGCCTCGCCCGGATCGTTTTGCTCGCCCTCCTCCTCGGCCCCTCCCTCGCCCAGGCCCGCGCCTGGAAGGGCGTCTCCCCCGGCACCTCCACCCAGGCCGAGGTGGTCGAGAAGTTCGGGGAGCCCACCACCCGGACCAAGCGCGGGACGCGCACCGTCCTCGCCTACTACGGGGACCAGGCGCTCGAGGGGACCAAGCAGGTCCAGTTCCACGTCGACGCCGGGGCGGTGATCCAGGAGATCACCGTCTTCCTCACCGCGCCGCTCGACGCCGACACGATCGAGGGGACCTACGGGAAGCCGCCGCAGAAGACCTTCGTCGAGGACACCTTCCAGAAGGTCTGGCTCTACCCGCAGCAGGGCGTGACCGTCTACTTCGGCAAGGAGGGCCAGGTGGAGGCGCTCTCCTTCGCCCCCGGCAGCCGGGCCCAGAAGGCCGCCGCCGCGGAGAGCCCGGCCGCGGCCGAGAAGGCGCCCGCCGCCGGCCGCTAGGGCGCCGTGCGCCTGGTCGGCCTCACCGGCGGGATCGCCACCGGCAAGAGCACCTTCGCCGCCCTGCTCCGCGCCCGGGGGGTCCCGGTGGTCGACGCCGACGCGCTCGCCCGCGCGGCGGTGGCGCCCGGCACCCCGGCCCTGGCCGAGATCGGGCAGGTCTTCGGGCCGGAGGTCCTCCTCCCCGGCGGCGGGCTGGACCGCCCGCGCATGGCCGCCCGGGTCTTCGGGAATCCGGAGGCGCGGCGCCGGCTGGAGGCCATCACCCACCCGGCCGTGCGCCAGGCGATGCTGGCCGAGACCCGCCGGCTGGCGGCCGAGGGCCACCCCCTCGCCTTCTACGACACCCCCCTGCTCTACGAGGTGGGCCTGGAGACCGCCCTGGACGCGGTGGTGGTGGTCTGGGCGCCGCCCGAGGTGCAGCAGGCCCGGCTGGCGGCGCGGGACGGGCTCGCCCCGGCGCAGGCCGAGGCGCGCCTCGCGGCGCAGCTGCCCGTCGACGAGAAGGCCGCCCGGGCCGACTTCGTGGTCGAGAACGCCGGCCCGATCGAGGGACTGGCCGCCAAGGCGGACCGGCTCCTCGAGGACCTCCGCCGGGGACACGGCCGGAGGCTTCCCAACGCCCCGGCCCTGCGCTATTGACCGGGCGTGGGGGAGCGCCCGCACGTCCACCTCGTCACCGGCTACCCGGGCTTCATCGGGAAGCGGCTGGTCCGGGCCCTGGTCGAGCGGGGTGGATCCGAGGACCGGCTGGTGCTCCTGGTGCAGGCCCGCAACGCCGCCGCCGCCCGCAAGGACCTGGACGCCATCGGCGCGGCGCGGGCGGAGATCGTGGAGGGCGACGTCGAGCGCATGCACCTCGGCCTCTCGGGCGCGGAGTGGAGGGCGCTCGGGGCCGAGGTGACCGACGTCTGGCACCTCGCCGCCCGGACCTGGCTGGGCGCGCCCCGCAGCGAGATGCGGCAGGTGAACGTGGAGGGGACCCGGAACGTCCTCGAGCTCGCCCGGGCGGCGCGCCGGCTGCGCCGCCTCAACCACTTCTCCACCGCCTACGTCTCGGGCGACCGGGTGGGGGTGATCCTCGAGGACGAGCTGGCCACCGGCCAGCGCTTCCACAACCCCTACGAGGAGACCAAGTACCAGGCCGAGCTCCTGGTCCGGCGGGCGCAGGCGGACCTGCCGGCGACCATCTACCGCCCGAGCATCGTGGTGGGCGACTCGCGCACCGGGGAGATCGACCGCTTCGAGGGGCCCTACGCGCTCGCCATCCTCCTGGTGGCCTCGCCCCTGGCGGTCCCCCTCCCCCTCCCCGGCGACGCCGTCGCCCCGCTCAACGTGGTCCCGGTGGACTTCGTGGTCGAGGCCGCGGTGGCCATGGGGGCCGATCCGGCCGCCGCGGGGAAGACGATCCACGTGGTGGATCCGGCCCCGCTCTCCGCCCGCAGCGTCTACGAGATGATCGCCGCCCACGCCGGGAAGCGGCTCCCACCGGTCTCGGTCCCGGCCCGGGCCTTCCAGGCCCTCCTGCAGCTCCCGCTGCTGGAGAGGCTCTCGCGGGTCCACCGGCCGGCGATCGAGTACGTGAACCACCTCGCCATCTACAACTGCCGCAACCTGCTCGAGCTCCTCGAGGGCACCGGCATCCAGTGCCCGCCGATCGGCAGCTACCTCGACCGGCTGATCGAGTTCGTGCAGGGGGCCTTCGCGCGGCGGCGCGAGGCCGAGCTCGCCCAGCTCGCCGGCGAGCTCGACGATCCCCTCGATCCCCTCCCCGCGCCGTGACGCCACGCGTCACCGGCCCACGCGCGCACCCCGCCGCCCCGCGGGCGCGCGGCTTGTGCTAGGAACGTGCCTTCCTTAGAGGGGATCGCATGAAGAAGCCGGAGTCCTTCGCCGTCGGCGACACCTTCGAGTACGTCCGCGAGGTCGACCCGTACCGGCCCGTCTACTACGCCGCCGCCTCGGGCGACTTCAACCCGATCCACATCGACGCGAAGGTCGGCCGGGCCGCCGGCTACCAGGGCGTGATCCTCCAGGGGATGTGCACCTACTCCTGGCTGTCGGACGCCTGCGTCGCCTACCTCGGCGACCCGGCGCGGCTGCGCCGCCTGCGGGCCCGCTTCACCCGGCCGGTACAGGTGGGGGACGTGATCCGGTTCCAGGGGCGCTGCGCCGCGGTGGAGGGGAGCCGGGTGCGGCTCGAGGTGAGCGCCACGAACCAGCAGGGCGAGGAGATCCTGAAGGGCGCCGTGGCCGAGGGCGACGTCGGGGAGGGGTGAGCGCGTGCCGATCGATCGCAAGCACCTGGGGAAGCGCTACGGGCCGTTCCGGTTCGCCGTCGGGCTCGAGCAGGTGAAGGACTTCGTGGCCACCACCGGCGGCGGGGTCCCGGGCCGCGTCTTCTCATCGCCCCCGGACCGCTTCCACCCCTGGACCTTCGACGAGGAGGCCGCCCGGGCGTCGCCCCACCGGGGCCTGGTGGCCCCGCCCTCCTTCGCCGCCGCCTTCGCCATCCAGCCCTTCGCCACCGCCTGCTCCGATCCGGAGCTGGGCGTGAACGTGCTCCGGCTGGTCCACGGCGAGCAGGAGTTCGAGTTCCTCGAGCCGGTGCGCCCGGGCGACCTGCTCGAGACCACCGGCGCCATCTCCCGCATCCAGGAGCGCGGCAACCTCGACTTCCTCGAGGTCACCACCGAGACGCGCAACCAGCACGGGCGGCTGGTGGTGCGCGGCGTCTGGACCGCGATCGTCCGCAACTGACGGGCGCCGGCGGGGCCGGCACGCCCCGCTACGAGGTGATCACGCCGTCGGCGATGAGGTTGGCGAGGATCCGGGCGGTGTCGAGCCGGGGCAGGCCGGAGAGGGCGAAGATCGCCTCGTAGTCCACCGTGCCGTCGATCTGGGCGAGGAGGAAGCCGGCCCGGTGGTCGAGGTTCAGCCACATGACCTCCTCCGGCTTGATGGCGAGGCGCGGCACGCCGGTGAGCGAGCCGAGCTTCGACTCGTACATGGCGATGAGCGTGGCCTCGTTCTGCCGGAGGTAGTCCCGCGCCTCCCCGTGGTCCGGGTCGATCTGCAGGATCTTCTCGATCAGCTCCAGCGAGCCGGTGAAGTCGCCGAGGGCGAACAGCTCCCGGGCGGCCTCCATCCAGACCTCGACGTCGTTCCGCGACTGGGCCGCCCCGCCGATCCCGTTGGAGCCCTCGGGGACGAGCGAGCGGAGGTCCGACTTGTCGGCCACCGCGGTCAGGTCGAGCCCCCCGTCCGCCTCGACCACGATGGTGGCGGCCGCGGCGGGGCCGTCGTCCCAGGGGGAGGGCGCGAAGTCGTCCGCCACCGGCTCCGCCCCCGCGGCGGCCGCGGCGGGAGGGGCCGGCGGCGGGAGGGGGACTGCCGCGGCGGGCGGCGCGGGGAGCGGGACCGGCGCGCCCGCCGGCGCGGTGGGCGCGATGCCCACCGGCAGCCCTCCGCCGATCAGCGTCAGGTAGGACCGGGCCTTGGGGTTCCCGGGATCGAGCTCGAGCACCTGCTGGAAGGAGCGCAGCGCCTCCCCCACCCGGCCGGCGACGTAGGCCTTGATCCCGCGGTCGATCAGCTCGGCGACGCCGGCCACGGTCACTTCCCCCCCGCCGGCCGCGCCGCGCTGGCCAGCCCCTTGAAGAGCTGGAGGGTGCGATCGAGCTGCTCCTCCTCGGCGGCGATGGCGGCCGCGTCCCCGGCCTCGGCCGCCTGGCGGACGCGGGCCAGGACGCTCTCCGCCTTCTGGACGGCGTCCTTGCCGAACTTGGTGCGCTCGAGCGCCTCCTGGACCGCCGGCCCGAGGGCCTCGATCTCGCGCACCATCGCCAGGACCCGATCCCGGCGCGCCTCGAACTCGCGGTTGGTCTGCTTGCGCTCCAGCAGGTCGTCGATCTGCTCGTCCAGGATCCGCTTGATCTCGTCCTCGGTCAGGCCGGAGGTGGCGGTGACCGTGATCGACTGCTGCTGGCCGGTGGCCACGTCGCGGGCCGACACGCCGACGATGCCGTCGGCGCTGATGTCGAAGGTGACCTCGATCTCCACCTCGCCGCGCCGGGCGGGGCGGATCCCGTCGAGGATGAACTCCCCGAGGAGCTCGTTGTCGATGGCCCGCTCGCTCGCCCCCTGCAGCACCGCGATCCGGACCGAGGTCTGGTTGTCCTGGACGGTGGTGAAGAGGTGGGTCTGGCTGGTGGGGACGGTGGTGTTCTTGGGGATGACGGTCTGGAAGTAGCCGCCCACCACCATCAGGCCGAGGTTCTGCGGGGTGACGTCGAGGAGCAGCACCTCGCTCCCCTGCGCTTGCGGGGCGGAGAGGGCGTGGGCCTGGATGGCGGCGCCGAGGGCCACCACCTCCTCCGGGTGGACGCCGCGGCACGTCTCCCGCGCGAAGAAGTCCTTCACCGCCTTCTGCACCCGGGGCATCCGGGTCATCCCGCCGACCAGCAGCACCTCCCCCACCTGGTTCGGGCGCACCCCGGCGTCCTTGAGGGTGCGCTCGGTCACCGCGATGCAGCGCTCCACCAGGTCCTTGGTGAGGTCCTCCAGCTTGTCGCGGGTGAGCTGGCGATCGAGGTGGAGGGCCCCCTTCCCGTCCGCCGCCCCCACCAGGAAGGGCAGGTGGATCGAGGTGCCGGGCACCGCCGACAGCTCGCACTTGGCCTTCTCCGAGGCGTCCTTGAGCCGCTGGAGGGCCATCTTGTCCTGCCGGAGATCGACCCCGCTGTTCTCCTTGGCGAACCCGAAGGTGAGCCAGTCCATCACCCGCCGGTCGAAGTCCTCGCCGCCGAGGTAGGTGTCGCCGCCCACCCCGACCACGTCGTAGACGCTCTTCCCGATGTCGAGGATGGAGACGTCGAACGTGCCGCCCCCCAGATCGAAGACCACCACCTTGCGCTCCACCTGCTTCCCGAAGCCGTAGGCGAGGGCGGCACTGGTGGGCTCGTTGATGATCCGCAGGACCTCGAGCCCGGCGATCCGCCCGGCGTCCTTGGTGGCGTGCCGCTGGCCGTCGTTGAAGTAGGCGGGGACGGTGATCACCGCCTTGGTGACCGGCCGGCCGAACCAGGCCTCCGCGTCGGCCCGCAGCTCGGCCAGGATCATGGCCGAGATCTCCTGGATGGTGACCACCCGGCCGGCGATCTCGACCCGGACGTCGTTCCCCTCCGGGCCGGCCAGGAGCTTGTAAGGGAGCACCCGGCGCGCGTCCTCGACCTCCTTCGAGCCCCAGCGGCGCCCGATCAGCCGCTTGGCGGCGAAGACCGTGTTCTCCGCGTTGGTGATCGCCTGGCGCTTGGCCAGCGCCCCCACCAGCCGCTTCCCGTTCTTGGCCACCGCCACGATCGACGGGGTGAGCAGCTGGCCGCTGCGGTTCGAGATCACCCGCGGGACGCCGTCCCGGACGGTGGCGACCACCGAGTTGGTGGTGCCGAGGTCGATCCCGATGACCGGCTCGT
>DATKAL010000472.1:0-5658 GCA_035498135.1 Anaeromyxobacter sp. | reverse complement strand
TCGGTCGAGGAGACCCGCCGGGCGCTGGCGGCGGTGACCCTCGAGACCCGGGCCGGCCGGGAGCTGCAGCTGCCGCCCGCGGGTGCGGAGGTGTACGCCCGCCTCGCCGGCCGAGGGGTGGAGCCCGCCCTGGCCGAGGGGCTGGTGCGCTCCGCCCTGGAGCTGGCCGGCCCGGACGCCGGCCGCGTCCTCTCCGCGGTGCGCGACCTCCTCGGGGAGCGGCTGGTGCCCTGTCGTGCGCCCTGGCTGCACGACGGCCGCCACGTGATCGCCGTGGTGGGGCCGACCGGGGTGGGGAAGACGACCACCCTCGCCAAGATGGCGGCGCGGGCCCTCCTCGAGACCCGCAAGCGCGTCGCGTTCGTGACGCTGGACACGTACCGGGTGGGCGCCACCGAGCAGCTGGCGCGCTACGGCGAGATCATGAACGTCCCCGTCCTGGTGGCCCGGGACCGGGGCGAGCTGGCCGGCGCCCTGGAGCGGCTGGCCGACGCCGACCTGGTGCTCGTCGACACCGCCGGCCGCTCCTCCCCGGAGGACGTGGCCCGGCAGGCGGCGCTGGTCCGGACCATCCCGCGCGTCCAGCTCCACCTGGTGGCCTCGGCGGCCACCGGGGCGCAGGAGCTGGCCGGGGTGGCGGACCGCTACCGCGCCCTCCGGCCGGACCGGCTGGTGGTCACCAAGGTCGACGAGGCGGTCGGGCCGGGAGGGATCCTCTCGGCCTCGGTCCGGATCTGCCGTCCCATCAGCTGCGTGACCGACGGCCAGCGCGTGCCCGAGGACATTCACGCCTTCACCGGCCCCGAGCTCGTGACGCTCGTGGCCGGGCAGTGACCAGGAGGTCGACGTGGACCAGGCGCAGGGCCTTCGCGAGCAGGTCGGAACCCGCCCCACCGCTCCGCTGCGGGTGATCGCGGTGACGAGCGGCAAGGGCGGAGTGGGCAAGACCCACGTGGCCGCCAACCTGGCGGTGCTGGCCGCCCGCTCCGGGCGGCGCGTGCTGCTGGTGGACGCCGACCTCGGGCTCGCCAACGCAGACATCGTGCTCGGCATCGTCCCCAACCGGCACCTCGGGCACCTGCTCGACGGCACCGCCAGCGCCGAGGACGTGCTGACCGAGGGGCCGCGCGGCGTGCGGGTGCTGGGGGCGTCCAGCGGCATCCAGGCGCTCACCCAGCTCACCGACGAGCAGAAGCGCACCCTGGTCTCCGCCTTCGACCCGCTCGACCGGCGCTTCGACCTGGTCCTCGTCGACTGCGGCGCCGGCATCGGCGACAACGTCATCTTCTTCGCCGGGGCGGCCCAGGAAGCGCTCCTGGTGGTCACCCCCGAGCCGACCTCGCTCTCCGACGCCTACGCCACCGTCAAGGTGCTCTCCCAGCAGGCCGGGGTGAGCAGCTTCCGGGTGGTCGCCAACCAGGCCGCCGACTTCCAGGGGCGGGACGTGTTCCGCCGGCTCACCCAGGTGACCGACCGGTTCCTGGACGCCAAGCTCACCTACCTCGGGCACGTGCCGCGGGACGAGGACCTCCCCCGCGCCGTGCGGGTCCAGCAGCCGCTGGTCGAGCTCTACCCGCGCGCCCCCGCCAGCCGCGCCCTGGGGGCGCTCTGCGACGCCCTCCTCGCCACCGACCCGCCCTCCGTGCTCCACGGCGGGGTGAAGCTGTTCTGGCAGCAGCTCCTGGCCGAGCGGGAGCGGCCCTCCGCCTGACGGAGCCCCATGTATCGCGCCCGCGCCCGATACGGCCAGCCGGACCCCGAGCAGGAGCTCATCCTGCGCCACGCCGGCCTCATCGGCCGGTGCGCGCGCCGGCTCGCCGCCCGTACCGGGCACGCGGTCTCGCCCGACGACCTCTGGTCGGCCGGGGCGATCGGGCTCCTCGAGGCCTCCCGCCGCTTCGACGCCGGGCGCGACGTCCGCTTCGAGAGCTTCGCCGAGCACCGGATCCGCGGGGCGATGCTGGACGAGATGCGCCGCATGGATCACCTCCCCCGCCGGCTGCGCGGTGACGCCGACCGGATCGAGGGGGCGCGCACCCGGCTCGGGCACGCGCTCGGCCGCGAGCCCACCCCGGACGAGGTGGCCGAGTCGCTCGGGGAGCGGATCGAGGACGTCGCCGAGGTCCTCCTCCTCCTCGCTCCCCCCCTGCCGGTCGAGGAGGAGTCGGCCGCCGCCGGCGGGGCCGCCGCGGACGAGGCCCTCGAGCGCGCCCAGGCGCGGGGGGCCCTGGCCCGGGCGGTGGGGGCGCTCCCGGAGCGGCTCCAGATCCTGCTCGCCCTCTACTACGACGAGGAGCTCACCTACCGGGAGATCGCCAAGATCCTGGGGGTGTCGGAGCCGCGCGTCTGCCAGCTCCACTCCGAGGCGATGAAGCTGCTCCGGGGAAGGCTCTCCGAGGGCTGAGGGACCCGCCGCCTCGCCGCTCCGGCGGGGCGCGGCGGCCCGGCCGCTGCTCAGCGCCGGCTGTTGAACGCCAGGGTGGCGAGCTCGTCGAGCGCCTTCCGCTCCCGCCGCTCCCGGTCGTCGCGCAGCTCGGCCCGCTTCTTCTCCTGGGCGCGGCGCACCACCTCGGCGCTGCGGCGGGCGTCGACGTAGCCCGACTGCGCCGCCCGCTCGGTCCGGAGCGCCTTGGCCACGTCGCCCTCGGCTGCCTCGACCGCCCGCAGGACGCGGATGTGGGCGATCTCCTCCACCGCCCACAGGTCCGCCACCCCCGGCTGGCGCCGGTCGGCCCGGGCGGTCTCCCGCAGGCCGGCGAGCCGCTCGGTGGCGCGGGCCACGCCGCGCTGGGCGCGGGAGAGCGTCTCCAGGGCGCTGTCCTCGGAGCGTTCCCGCACGCTCACCAGTCGATCGAGCCGGGTCCTGGGGGCCACGCCTGGGGGTACGTCACGCATCCGCCGCTCCGATAAGTGGGCGGTTCCTGCCGCCCTCCTCCCCGCCCGTGCATCCACGATGCCGCCGGGTCCCTGACGCCGGGCGTGGCCCGCCCCTTGCTGATGCGAGGCGGCGGAGACGGATCCATGGCGGATGGAATGTACGTCAGCATGTGCGGGGCGGTTGCGCGGGCGGAGCAGCTCGACGCCATCGCGGACAACCTCGCCAACGCGCAGACCCCGGGCTTCAAGGCCGAGCGCCCCGCGTTCGAGGCGTTCATGGCCCCAGGGGCCGATCAGGACAAGCACTATCCGGCGGCGGTGGCGACCGGGTTCGACCTCCGCCCCGGCCCCATCGCCCAGACGGGCAACCCGCTCGACGTGCTCCCCGAGGGCGGCCTCTTCCTGACCGTCCAGACGGCGAGTGGGGCGATCGCCTACACCCGCGACGGGCGGCTGACGATGGACGCCGAGCGCCGCCTCGTCTCTGACGGCCGGCCGGTGCTCGACGCCGACGGGCAGCCCATCGTCATCCCCCCCGACCGGACACCCAGGGTCGACAAGACCGGTGCGGTCTGGGCGAACGACCTCGAGCTCTGCGACCTGGGCCTCGCCCAGCTGGAGGGGCCGGTGGACCGCCTGGGCGCCGCCCTGGTCGCGCCCGGCGCCGGCGGCCAGGCCCTCCCGGTGACCCCGGGGATGGCCCACGTCCGGGTGGGCGAGGTCGAGCTCGGCAACGCCCCGGCCCTGGAGGCCGCGCTCCAGCTGGTCACCGCCCAGCGCTCCTACGACGCCTCCATGCAGGCGATCCAGATCTACCGCTCCCTCGACCAGCGCGCCGTCGAGGTGGCGCGCGCCAAGTAGCCGAGGAAGGAAGGGACCCCCATGCTCCGCTCCCTCTACACCGCCGCGACCGGGATGGACGCCCAGCAGCTCAAGATGGACGTCATCGCCAACAACCTGGCCAACACCAGCACCACGGCGTTCAAGAAGACCTCGGCCCAGTTCGAGGACCTGCTCTCCGAGACCCTCCGCGGGGCGGAGGCGCCGGACCCGCGCGGCGGCACCCCCGCCTCGCCGCTCCAGGTCGGCCTGGGCGTGAAGACCGGGTCGATCACCCGGAGCTGGGCCCAGGGCACCCTGACCAACACCAACAACCCGCTCGACCTCGCCATCCAGGGCGACGGCTTCTTCCGCGTGACCCGGGCCAACGGCGACAAGGCCTACACCCGGGCCGGCAACTTCCAGATGGACTCGACCGGCCGGATCGTGACCGGCGCCGGCGAGCTCCTCGATCCCGAGATCACCGTCCCACCCAGCACCCTGGCGGTCACCGTGCACGCGGACGGCGGCGTCTTCGCCAAGGTGGCGGGGCGGGCCGACCTCCAGGAGGTCGGCCAGATCGAGCTCTACACCTTCCCGAACGAGGGCGGGCTCGAGGCGATCGGCGGGAACCTCCTCGCCGAGTCCCCCGCCAGCGGCCAGCCGGTGCAGCAGAAGCCCGGGGAGCAGGCCGCCGGCACGCTCGCCCAGGGTTACCTCGAGGGCTCGAACGTGCAGGCGGTGACCGAGATGATCGACATGATCTCCACCCAGCGCGCCTACGAGCTCAACTCGAAGGTGATCCAGACCGCCGACCAGATGCTGCAGCGGGTCACCTCCCTGCGCTGAGCGAGCCGTGGCCGCCCTCCTCGCCCTCCTCCTCGCCCTCCCCACCGCCGACGCGGCGGTCGCGGCCGCCCTGGCCCGGCCCGGCGCGCGCGCCGAGGTGGAAGAGGTCCGCCGCTCAGCCGGCCGCGGTTGCCAGGCCGAGCGCTTCGAGGCGCTCCGGCCGGTCGAGGCCTCCGGCCAGGTCCCCCTCCGCGTCGAGGGGCGGGACGCCGCCGGCGCCCCCTGCCAGGCCTGGGTGTACGCCCGGGTCCGGGTGCTCGCCCCCGCCCTCCTGCTGGACCGCCCCCTCGAGGCCGGCGAGCCGCTCGAGGGCGCCGTCCGCCTGGCCGAGGTCGAGATCCGGGCCGGCCGGGCCCCCCTGGCGGCGCTCCCGCCCGAGGCCTGCGCCGCCCGCCCGCTCCGCGCCGGCCACCCCCTCGAGCCCTCCGACGTACGGGAGGGACCCGCACCCGGCGCGCCGGTGGCGGTGGTGGTCCGCGCCGGCGAGGTCGAGCTCACCGCCGAGGGCGTCGTCGCCCCCTGCGAGCGGGGCCGCGCCTGTGCGGTCCTCCCCAGCGGGCGCCGCGTCCAGGGTCGCTACGCCGCCGGACGCATCCTCGTGGAGGCGCCATGAAGCCCACCCTGCCCCTCTCCCTCGCCCTCGCCCTGGCCGGCTGCAGCGGCGTCTCCCACGTCGGGACCTACGTGCCGAAGCACCGGGATTACCAGGCCCCCGAGGCGAGCGCCCAGGAGACCCAGGCGGCCGGCCCGGGCTCCCTCTGGCGGGACGGGCGCCCCGCCTCGCTCCTCTTCACCGACGCCCGCGCGCTGCGGGAGAACGACCTGGTGGTGGTGAAGGTGGAGGAGATCGCGGACGCCAAGCGGTCGGCCAACACCGACATCTCCCGCCAGGCCGACATGGACGCGGCCATCACCGCCTTCATGGCAGCCACCCAGAAGGCCTACGAGCTCAAGACCACGGGCCAGACCGCCCTCAAGGCGCTCGGCTCGACCGCCCGGACGGAGAGCCTCACCGCCACCGTCCCCGCCATCGTCCGCAAGGTGCTGCCCAACGGGAACCTCTTCATCGAGGGCCACCGCGTCATCCTCGTCAACAGCGAGGAGCACCACTTC
>DATKAL010000471.1:0-18685 GCA_035498135.1 Anaeromyxobacter sp. | reverse complement strand
GCCGGCCGTGCCACAATGGCGGCTCGATGAGCCCCGCCGACCGGACCGCTCCCCCCGCCGCCCCCGCGCCGCCCCTCTCCGATCGGGCCGACGCTCCCGACGCGGACTTCGCGGCGGCCCTCCGGGTCGATCCCGGCGCGCTGGGCGCGCCGCCGCCCGCGCCCACGCCGGAGGAGGCCCGGGTGGCGGAGGCGGTCCTCGCCCACTTCGCGGTGGCCCGGCCCGGCCCCTCGTCCTTCCCCTCGATCGCCACCCAGATCCTGGAGCTGGTCCGCTACCCCGACCTCGACCTGGCCGAGCTGGCGCGCTACATCAAGGTGGACGGCGCCCTGGCCGGAGGGGTGCTGTCGCTCGCCAACTCCGCCGTCTACCGCGGGGTCCGCACCATCGACACCGTGAAGGACGCGGTCGCCCGGCTGGGCGTGTCCGAGGTGGCCCGGCTGGCGGCCGCCATCTCGATGCGGGCGCTCTACAGCGCCGACGCCTCCGCCGAGTTCAAGCGATTCACGGCCGAGTGGGAGCGGCTCTTCCTCCACGCCGCCACCACGGCCCGGGCCGCGTCGGAGCTCGCCCGCCGGCGGGTGGTGGCGACGCCCGGCGCCGAGCAGACCTTCATGGCCGGCCTCCTCCACGACGTCGGCCTCTCGATCGCCCTGCGCTCCTACGCGGCGCTCTCGGTGGCGGGGAAGATCCCGGCGCTCGAGGCCGCCTCCGTGGCCAAGGTCCTCCACCGGGTCCACGTCCAGGTGGGCGTGGAGATGCACCGGGTCTGGCGCCTCCCCGCCAGCCTGGCCGACGTCGCCGCCCACCACCACGACGCGGCGGTGGCGCCGGGCGCCGAGCAGGGCGTGCTGCACCTGGTGCGGCTGGTCTCCGCGCTCGACCTGGCCGCGCGGGAGCCGGGGGCGCACCCGGGCGGCGCGGCGGAGGCGCTGCAGTCGTCCCGGGCCCTGGGGCTCTCTCCCGCCAAGCTCGCCGCCCTGAGCGCGGACCTCGAGGCGGCCGAGGCCTGGGTGCGGACGGCGTTCCCGCCGCCCGGCGCTGCGCCCGCCGCCCTGCCGCGCTGATCGGCTCGCCATGGTGTACGACGCGGAGAGCGCGCCGCCGGCGGAGGCCTGGCTCGCGGCCGCGGAGCAGGAGCGCCTGCGCGCCGTCGAGGCGCACCACGCCCGGCTCGCCGTTCACGCGCGCATGCCGCACCCGCGCCTCCACGCCGCCCTGCACGTGGTGGTGGAGGGGCAGCTGGCGGCGGGGGAACCGCCGGAGGTCCGGCGGGCGCTCGACCGGCTCGTGGCCGGCGGGCTCACGCGTCACGAGGCGCTCCACGCCATCGGCCTCCTGGTGGCGAACGCCACCACCGCGGCCCTCGAGGGGAGGACGTTCGACGCCCGCGTGTACGCGCAGGAGCTGGACGCCCTCACCGTCGAGGGGTGGCGGAGGCTCCCCGCGGGCGGCTAGATCGCCTCATGCGTCGGACCCTGCGGCACCGTCTGGGCGCCGCCGCCCTCGTCCTCCTCTGCGCGCTCCTCGGCGCGGTGGGGGAAGGTGGCGGCTGGCGAGGGCCGACCGGCTGGCGAGCCTGGGGACGCTCGCGGCGGGGATCGCCCACGACGACCACCACCTGATGGATCGGCAGGTGGCCGGGGCGGGACCCCGACGAAGCTCGCCCGGCGGAAGGGGGTTCAGCGCCTTGGAGACCTTCAGGACCTGATTCGACTCGAGCCGCCGAAGGCGACCGGGAATCGTGCAGCGGGGTTCAGCCCGCGTGGCCGGTGCCGAGGAGCAGGCCGCGCAGGATGTCGGCCCGATCGAGCGCGCCGAGCAGCCGGCCCTCGGCGTCGACCACCGCCAGGAGCTTGTGGGCGCCGGGCAGCACGAGCGCGATCGCCTCCCGGATGGGGAGCTCGGCGGGGGCGCGGGGCACCGGCCCCATGATCTCGGAGGCGGTCCGGGCGGTGGCGTGGCGCTCGGCCGCCTCGCGCTCGGCGCGGCCGAAGGCGAGGCCGTGCACCGCCCCGGAGAAGAGCCCGCGGCGCAGGGGCGGGGCGAGCCGCTCGAGCAGGTCGGAGTCGGTCACCACCCCGAGCACCCGCCGGCCGGCGTCCACCACCAGGGCGCGGTCCAGGCCGCTCGCCGCCACCACCGGCAGGACCTGGTCGAGCGGGGTCCCGGGCGCCACCACGGGAGGATCGCGGCGCATCGCGGCGGACACGGTGGCGTGCGCGTCCAGCCCGGCCCGCCGTCGCTCGGCCGCCGGCGCGCCGGCGCCGCCCGCCACCGCCCGGAGCACGTCGACCCGGGAGAGGATCCCCGCCAGCCGCCCCTCCTCATCCACCACCGGCAGGCGCTTCAGCCCTCGCCGCGCCATGGTCTCGGCCGCCTCCCGCAGCGGCGAGGGCACGCGGACCGTGACCGGGTCCGGCGTCATCACCGCCGCGGTCGTCCGCCTCCGCCGGGCCAGCACCGCGAGGGCCTTGTCGCTGGCCGGCGTCCCGGCGGCGGCGAGGAGGGCGAGCCGGGCCGCCAGCCCCCCCCGGGCGATCAGATCACCCTGGGTCACGATCCCCACCGGGAAGTCGCCGTCCACCACCGGGAGGGCACGCCGGCCGCCGCCGGCCATGCGCGCCACCAGCTCGACGAGCGGGGTGGCCGGCGAGACGGCCACCGCGGGCGAGGTCATGGCCGCCCCGACGGTGAGCTTGGGCGGGATGCCGAGGCTGGGCTCCAGGGCCGGGGCCGGCGGCTGGCGCATGCCCTCATGTTGCCCCTGCGCACGGGCCGAGGTAAAGGGTCGCAGTGGGACGACTCCTCCTCGTCTGCGCCGGCGGCGCGCTCGGCAGCGGCGCCCGCTACCTGGTCGCCACCTGGGCCACCGCGGCCTTCGGGCCGAGCTTCCCCCGCGGCACGCTGATCGTGAACGTGACCGGGTCCTTCCTCCTGGCGGCGATCCTCACCCTGGCGTTCTCCACCGACGCGATCTCGGACGACCTGCGCCTCTTCCTCTCCAGCGGGGTGATGGGCGGGTACACCACCTACTCGTCCTTCAACTGGGAGACGATCGCGCTCGTCCAGGAGGGGCGGGTGGGGACGGCGGCGCTGAACGTCGCCGCCACCCTCCTCGGGTGCCTGGCGGCCGGGATGGCCGGGGTGCTGGCGGTGCGCTGGCTCGGGTACTGACCCCATGGACCTCGCCATCCGCTGCCGGGGCCTGGTGAAGCGCTACCCGCCCGACGTCCTGGCGGTCGACGGCCTCGAGCTGGAGGTGGGGCGGGGCGAGTGCTTCGGGCTGCTCGGCCCGAACGGCGCGGGGAAGACCACCACCGTCGAGATCCTGGAAGGGCTCGTGGCGCCGACCTCCGGAGAGGTGGAGCTCCTCGGGACCACCTGGGCCGAGGCGGGGGAGGGGCTGCGGGCCCGGCTCGGGATCACGCTCCAGGAGACGCACCTCATGGAGCGGCTCTCGGTCGAGGAGCTGCTGCGCCTGTTCCGGTCCTTCTACGCCCGCGGCCGGGCGGTGGACGAGGTGATCGCCCTGGTGTCGCTCGAGGAGAAGCGGCGCGCCCGCTACGATCGGCTCTCCGGCGGGCAGAAGCAGCGCCTGGCGGTGGCCTGCGCGCTGGTGGGAGAGCCGGAGCTCCTCTTCCTGGACGAGCCGACCACCGGCCTCGACCCGCAGTCGCGGCGGCAGCTCTGGGACGTCGTGGTCGAGGAGCGGCGGCGGGGCCGGACCGTGCTCCTCACCACCCACTACATGGACGAGGCGGAGCGCCTCTGCGATCGGGTGGCGATCGTGGACCGGGGGAAGGTGATCGCCCTGGGAACGCCACGCGACCTGGTGGCGCGCCACGTCGGCCAGGAGGTGGTCGAGTTCCAGGCGCCGCTCGATCCCATCGCCGAGACCGGGCTCGCCGATCTGCCCGGCGTCCAGGCGGCCCGGCGCGTGGCGGCCGGCTGGGCGCTCACCGTCGACCGGGTCCACCTCGCCGTCCCCGCCCTGCTCCGGCACCTGGAGCGCCGCGGGGCGCCCCTCGAGGCGCTCTCCACCCATCGGGCCACGCTCGAGGACGTGTTCGTGAGCCTGACCGGCCGGAGGCTCCGTGACTGAGCCGTTCGCCCGCCCCCAGGCGGTGGCCCGCCTGCGCCCGGCCGCCGGCGATCGCTCTCCCCTGGTCCAGCTGACCCTGGCGCGGCTCCGCGGCTTCCTGCGCGAGCCGTCGGCGGTCTTCTGGACCTTCGGCTTCCCCATCCTGCTCACCATCGCCCTCGGGATCGCCTTCCGCTCCCGCCCGCCCGAGCCGGTCCGGGCCGCGGTCGAGGCCGGTCCCGGGGCCGAGCGCCTGCGGGAGGCGCTCGCCGCCGGTGGCGGCGTGGCGGCCGAGGTCCTCTCCCCCGACGAGGCCCGCGCCGCCCTGCGCGGCGGGCGGATCACCCTGACGGTGGTCCCGGGGGATCCGCCGTCCTACCGCTTCGACCCGACCCGGCCCGAGAGCCGGCTGGCCCGGGCGGTGGTGGACGACCGCCTGCAGCGGGCGGCCGGCCGCGGGGACGCGTTCCGGCCGGAGGAGCTCCGGCTCGCCGAGCCGGGGGCGCGCTACGTCGACTTCCTGGTCCCGGGGCTGGTGGGCATGAACATCATGTCCGCGGGGATGTGGGGCGTGGGCTGGGTGATCGTCGAGGACCGGCAGAAGAAGCTGCTGAAGCGCATGATCGCCACCCCCATGCGCCGGCGGGACTACCTGCTCTCCTTCGTGGTGGTCCGCCTCCTCGCCCTGGTGGTGGAGGTCCCGGTGCTGGTCGGGTTCGGGGTGCTCGCCTTCGGCATCCCGGTGCGCGGCTCGCTCCTCGCCCTGGGCGCGATGGTGGTCCTGGGAGCCCTCGCCTTCGGCGGGCTCGGGATCCTGGTCGCCTGCCGGGCCCGGAACACCCAGACGGTGGGCGGTCTCATGAACCTGGTGATGCTGCCGATGTTCGTGCTCTCGGGGGTCTTCTTCTCGGCCGGGAACTTCCCCGCCGCGATGCGCCCGGCAATCCGGCTCCTCCCGCTCACCGCCCTGAACGACGGGCTGCGGGCGATCATGAACGATGGGACGGGCCTCCTCGCCCTCTGGCCGCAGCTCCTGCTCCTGGCGGGGGTGGGCGTCGCCTCGTTCGCGGCGGCGCTGCGCTTCTTCAGGTGGAGCTAGGGCGGAGCCCGAGCCGCGCGGCGTCCTCGGGGGTGTTGGCGTTCTCCAGGGCACGCCCCCCGGGGTCAACCTCGCGCCAGGCCTCCTCCTCGACGATCCGCGCCCCCACCGCCAGGGCGAGCTCCTGGAGGGAGGGATCGCCGGCGTGCAGCAGCCGCTCCAGCGGCGCCAGACAGGCGCGAGACCAGAAGGCGTGGAGCGGCTCGAGCCGCCCACCCCAGCGAACCAGCACGGCCGGCGCGCCGGGGCGGAGCCCGGCGAGGAACCGGATGGGCCCGGCCGCCAGGAAGGGCATGTCGCAGGCGGCGGTGAACACCCACTCGGTCGAGGCGGCGGCGAGCGCCGCGTGGACGCCGCCCGGCGCGCCCTTGCCGGGCAGGAGGTCGGGAACCACCGGCGCGCCGAGGGCGGCGTAGGGCACGGCGTCGCCCGCCACCACCAGCGACGCCTCGAAGAGCCCGCCGAAGAGCCGGAGCGCGCGCGCGGCCAGCGGCTCGCCCTCCAGGCGGAGGAGCCCCTTCGGGAGGCCGCCCATCCGCCGGCCGCGCCCGCCGGCGACGAGCGCGCCGGTGCAGCCATCGATGAGAGGGGGTCGCATGCGTCCCTCAGTCTATCCCGGAAGCGCGCAACGACACTGGAGCCGGCGGGCGATCCTTGTTACAACGGGCGACCCATGACCCCGGAGCAGCGGCTGGAGGCCTTCCGGAGCTTCGTGGAGAAGCGCCCGGACGATCCGTTCGCCCGCTACTCCCTTGCCATGGCCCTGCGCGCCGCGGGGCAGGGCGAGGCGGCGGCGGCCGAGTTCCGGGAGCTGGTCCGGCGTGCGCCGGGGTACGTCCCGGCGTACCTGATGCTCGGGCAGGTGCTCGAGGGGCTCGGCCGGGAGGGTGAGGCGGCGCAGGCTTACGGGGACGGGGTCGCCCAGGCGGCCCGCAGCGGAGACGGACACGCGCGGAGCGAGCTCGAGCAGGCGCTCGAGGCGATCCGCGCCAGAGGAACGAGATGAGCGAGAACAACGAGCCCGAAGCCATTCCCCACATCCCGCTCGGCGGGCTGATGCGCGGCAAGCGCGCCCTGGTCACGGGCGTGGCCAACGACCGCTCCATCGCCTGGGCGATCGCGCAGGCGTTCGCCGCGGAGGGGGCCGAGCTGGCCTTCACCTACCCCGGCGAGGGAATGGCGAGGCGCGTGCGGCCGCTGGTCGAGACGCTCTCGCCCAAGGCGATCATCGACTGCGACGTGTCCAGGGACGCCGACATCGATCGGACCGTGGAGGAGATCCGCAAGGTCTGGCCGCAGGTGGACGTGCTGGTCCACTCGATCGGCTTCGCGCCGCGCGGGGCGCTGGAGGGGCGGTTCACCGAGGTCACCACGCGCGAGGCCTGGCAGGTCACCATGGACGTCTCGGCCTACTCGCTCATCGGCCTGACCCGGGCCTTCAAGCCGATGATGCCGCCGGGGTCGTCGATCGTCTCCCTCACCTACTACGGGTCCGAGAAGGTGGTCCGGAACTACAACGTGATGGGCGTCGCCAAGGCGGCCCTCGAGGCCTCCACCCGCTACCTCGCCGACGACCTCGGCCTGGACGGGATCCGGGTGAACACCATCAGCGCCGGGCCGCTCAAGACCCTGGCCGCCGCCGGCATCAAGGGGATGCGGACGATGCTGGGGGAGAACGCCGAGAAGACCCCCCTGCGCCGGAACATCGAGCAGGAGGACTGCGCCAACGCCGCCCTCTACCTCTGCTCCGACCTGGCACGGAACGTGACCGGGGAGGTGCTCCACGTCGACGCCGGCCAGAACATCCTGGGCGTCGTCTCGATGAGCTAGCCCTCCTCCGCCCTAGACGAACCTGCCCCGGCGCGGGCCCTGGCCCACGAACGGGTTCGAGCGCCGCTCCTCCCCGATCGTCCCGGCCGGGCCGTGCCCGGGGAGGATGCGGGTGTCGTCGCCGAGCGGGAAGAGCCCCTCCTGGATGGATCGGTGGAGGGCCTCGAAGTCGCCGCCCGGGAGGTCGGTGCGGCCGACCGACCCTGCGAACAGCGTGTCGCCGGTGAAGACCAGCCCCTCCTCCTGGAAGGAGAGGCAGCAGGAGCCCCGGGTGTGGCCGGGGGTGTGGATCACACGGGCGGCGCACTCCCCGACCTGGAAGGTCTCGCCCCCGGCGTGGAGGTGGTCGACCTCCGGCACGCGCGCCGCCTCGAAGCCGAACATCTCCGCCTGGCGGGGGAGGGCGTCCAGCCAGGCGCGGTCGTCCGCGTGGATCTGGACCGGGGCCCCGGTGCGCTCGCGGGCCTCGGCGGCGCCGGCGACGTGATCGATGTGGCCGTGGGTGCAGAAGATCCGGGTCACCCGGTAGCCGCCCGGCTCGATCAGCGCCAGGGCCCGGGCCACCTCGGCGCCGGGGTCGATCAGCACCGCCTCGCGGGCGCGGTCGCAGGCGGCGAGCCAGCAGTTCGCCGCGAACGGCCCGAGGACCGCGTGCCGCACGACCAGCATGCCCCCTCCGAAGAGAAGGGGCCGAAGGGTCACCCCTCCGGCCCCGTGTGGACCCGCGCTCCCGGGCCCTCTGGCCCGGCCGCGCAGCCTAGTACGAGAAGGACGATCCGCAGCCGCAGGTGGTCCGGGCGTTCGGGTTGTTGAACTTGAACCCGGCCCCCTGGAGCCCGACCACGTAATCGACCGTGACGCCCTGCAGGTACATCGAGCTCATCGGGTCCACGTAGAGCGTGATCCCCTCCTGCTCGAAGGCCATGTCGCCGTCCTTGGGCTCCTTCTCGAAGTCCATCGAGTACTGGAACCCGGCGCAGCCGCCGCCCATCACCCCGATGCGGATCCCGTAGCCCTCCAGCCCCTCGCGCTGGATCGCGTCCTTGATCATCTCCACCGCCTTCCCGGTGAGGGAGACGGGGCTCTCCATGCCGAGGTCGGCGGGAACGGCGGGCTTGGGCGGGGCGAGGGTCGTGGCTTCCATGTGTTCCGGATCTCCGTGCGGGGGCGCGAACGCCCTCGATTGACGTGGCGCAAGGGAGTGTAACAGGGCGGGTCCCGGCCTTCAACGCAAGCTGGCCCGCCCGGCTCCGGGCTACTCGATGCGCCCGTTCAGGTGGCGGCCCCCGTCGACGGGGAGCACCGCCCCGGTCACGAAGGGCGCCTCCGCCAGGTACCGGACCGCCGCCGCCACGTCGTCCGGGGTCCCGGCGCGGCCCAGGGGGATGCGGCGCGCCAGCGCACGCCGGCGCGAGGCCGGATAGGTCTCGGGGAACAGGACCGTCCCGGGCGCCACCGCGTTCACCCGCACCCGGGGGGCGAGCTCGAGGGCGAGGCACTCGGTGAGCCGGACCAGGGCGGCCTTCGAGGCGGCGTAGGCGGCGTAGCCCCGCCACGGCACCAGCCCTCCCCCGATGTCGGCCACGTTCACCACCACCCCGCGCGACCGGGAGAGCAGGGGGGCGAGCGCCCGGACGAGGAGGAGGGGGGCGCGGGCGTTCAAGTCCATCTGGCCGTCGAAGGCGGCGGCGTCGGTGTGCCGGAGGTCGAGGGCCTCGAAGGCGGCGGCCCCGTTCACCAGCAGATCCAGCCGGGAGAAGCGGGCGCGGAAGGCGGCGGCCAGCCGGGCCGGGCCGTCGGCGGCCGCCAGATCGGCGGGGAAGGTGGCGGCCAGCCCGCCGGGCCGGTGGGTGCGGTAGTGGCCGGCCACCCGCCAGCCGTGGCGCGCCAGGTCGCGGGCGATCGCCTCACCCACGCGCACGCCGGCGCCGGTGACCAGCGCCACCCGGCTCCCGCGACGCCCGCTAGCGCCGGGCATGCGGATCCCAGGGGGTCTCGGCGCGGCGGGCGCGGTGGTTCGCGACCCGCGCGGCCACGAAGAGGAAGTCCGAGAGCCGGTTCAGGTAGGCGAGGACGGCGGGCGCCACCTCGGTCTCCGCGGCCAGGGCGACCACGCGCCGCTCCGCCCGCCGGCAGACGCAGCGGGCGAGGTGCAGGTCGGCGGCGGTGCGGCTCCCGCCCGGCAGGACGAAGTGGGAGAGCGGCGGGAGCTCGCCCTCGAGGCGATCGATCACCTCCTCGAGGCGCGCGGTCCAGGCGGGCTCCACCGCCGGGATGGCGCTCCGCGCCCTGGCGCCCTGGGGCGTGGCCAGCTCCGCCCCCACGCAGAAGAGCTGGTCCTGGATCCGGCCCAGGTGGCCGTCGAGCTCGGGGTCCTCCACCTGCGCCCGGACCACGCCCAGGGCCGCGTTCAGCTCGTCCACCTCGCCGTAGGCCTCGACGCGGGCGTCGCTCTTCCGGACCCGCGGCCCCCCGAACAGGCCAGTCTCTCCGGCGTCGCCCGTCTTCGTGTAGATCTTCACGCCGCCGTGCCTATCAGAGGCCAGGGACGGGCCGCAACGCCCGCGCGAGGACGACGATGACGGCCATCTTCGAGGGAGAGGCGCTGGAGGCGGTGGGGCGGGCTGCCGCGGAGCGGGCCTGGTCCGAGGGCATGACCGTGCTCCGGCCGGACGGGGCGGTCGTGCCGATCCCGCTGGTGGCCGAGCCGGAGGTGATGTCGCGCGCCGCCCTGGCCGCGCTCGCGGCGGAGGCGGAGCGGATCCTGAGCGGCGCGGTGAAGCTCGCCCGCGCCCTCCTCGCCTCGGGCGACGCCCGCGACCGGGCCGCCCTCTCCGACCCCTTCTCCGGGCTGGAGGCGGAGGCGATGGAGCGGCTCTTCGACACCGCGCCCCTGGCCGCCCTGGTCGCCCGGGTGGACTTCCTGCCCCCGGAGGACGGCGGGGCCCCGCGGGCCCTGGAGCTGAACGCCACCATCCCCGCCATGCCCGGCTACGCCGACCTGGCCGCCTTCTCCTGGATCCGGGCCGCCGCCCGGGCGCGGGGGCGGTCGCCGCGGGAGGCGGAGGCGCTGGTGGCCGCCTGCGGGAGCCACATGGAGCGGCTCCGGGAGGCCCTGGTCGCCTTCTACCGGGCCCGAGGGGGGACGCGCGAGCGCCCCTCGATCGCCATCGTGGCCCGGCCGGGCGACGCCCAGATCGGCGAGCTGCGGCGGCTGGCGGCGCATCTCCGGCAGATGGGCCACCGGGCGGAGAACCTGGTGCCGGCGGACTGCGAGCCGGAGGCATGGGACGTCCTCTACCGGCACGTCTGGGCGAGCCGGGTCGACCCGGCCAGCCCCTTCGCCCGCGCCCTGCGTGCGCCGGACCGATACGTCCTCGCCAACCCGGTGAACGGTCTGCTCGAGGCGAAGGCGCTCTTCGCGCGCCTCTCCGAGTGCGCCGAGGATCCGGCCCTCGCCGAGCGGGCCGGGCTCGACCGGGCCGAGCGGGAGGCGGCCGCGCGCCTCCCCTGGACACGCCGGCTCACGCACGAGCTCGCGCCGCGCTGCCTGGCCGACAAGGACCGCTTCGTCCTCAAGCGCAGCTGGGACTACGGGGGCAAGAGCGTCCACCTCGGTGGCGAGCTCTCCGCGGAGGCCTGGGCGGGGGCGGTCCGGGCCGCCCTCGAGGACGCCCGGGGCGGCGGGTTCGTGGTCCAGGAGCGGATCTTCGCCGTCCGGCGGCCGGCCACCCGGATCGCGCCCGAGGGGGTGACCCGCGGCGACCTCTACCGGGACGTCTCGACCTACTGCGGGCTCGGCACCTCCCGGCCGGGAGGCTCGGTGGTGCGGGCCGCCGCCTCGCCCATCGTGAACATCCTGGGGGGCGGGGGGCTCGCCCCGGTCCTCCCCGAGGACGTGCACGAGCGGCTGGGGTAGGGGCTCGCCCGGGCCAGCCGCTCACGGCGCGGCGGCGTGCGAGCCGGCGGCCCCGAGCGGAGGGCCGAAGTCGGCGATGGAGGGGACCTGGGGCAGGACCTCGATCGGCCGCCCGCTGTCGTCCGTGTCGAGGTGGACGCAGAGCGCCTCCGGCCAGGCGCGGGCGTAGGCGTTCACGTGAGCGGGCTCGTTGTCGAAGGCGGCCACCACCGGGCCGAGCCGCTCGACCTCCGCGCGGGCCAGCGCCTTCCAGGCCGTGTCGTCGAGGTCGGGCCCGGGGTTGAGGAGGAACGCCGTCCGCTCCCGCTCCGGGAGGGGGAAGCCGTGGCGGCCGAGCACCTCCAGCGTCCCCTCCTCCATCTCCCGGGGGCGGCCGCTCACGTAGGCGATGCGCGCCCCCGCGGCCGCGGCGGCGCGCACGAACTCGGGCGCCCCGGGGAGCGGGACGTCGAAGCGGCAGAAGGCGCTGGTGAAGAACCGGCCCGCCCAGAACCGCCGGAAGCGCGGGGCATGGCGGCGGACCTCCGCCGGGGAGAGGCCCGCCCTCCCCATGGCGGCGGCGAGGTCCCAGCCCTCCCAGTGCTCGGGACGAGCGCCGAGGAGAGCGGGCAGGCCGGCGGCCCGGCCGTAGTCCTGGAGGATCCGCGCCTGGCGGGGACGGTTGTCGAGCAGGGTCGAGTCGAGGTCGAACACCGCCACGCCCCGCGGCGCAGCCGCCCGCATCCGCGCCAGCGCGTCGCGCAGGATCCCCGGCTGGTCTGCGGTCCGCGCCCTCCCCGGCATCCCCGGAGCCTAACCGCCGGACGCCCCCTCCGGAACGCTCCCGATGTGTGCGAGCGGCCCCGACCCCGCTCCCCCCGTCCCTTGGGCAACCCCGGGCTTTCGGGTATGGTCGAGCGACTTGGCGGAGCGCGCGAAGATCCTGGTGGTGGACGACTCCCGGACCCAGCTCGAGTGGCTGGTCAAGGTCCTGGAGCGCGACGGCTACGACGTCAGCACCGCCATCGACGGGAAGGACGCCATCCGCAAGGTCCGGAGCGGGTCCCCCGACCTCGTCCTCCTGGACATGATCCTGCCGGACATGGATGGCCTCGAGGTCCTGCGGATCGTGAAGGCGCGGCCGGACGACCAGTTCATCCCGGTCATCGTCCTGTCGGTGAAGTCCGACCTCGACACCAAGGTGACCGGGCTCCGGATCGGCGCCGACGACTTCCTCGCCAAGCCCTTCGCCGAGGCGGAGATCCTGGCCCGCTGCGCGGCCATGCTCCGCATCAAGAGCCTCCAGGACCAGCTCCGCGAGACCCAGCGGAAGCTGAAGGAGCAGACCCTCACCGACGAGCTCACCGGGCTCAAGAACCGGCGCGCCTTCGACGAGCGGCTCCCGGAGGAGTTCCGGCGCGCCCAGCGCTACACGGATCCGGTGTCGCTCATCATGATCGATCTCGATCACTTCAAGCTGGTGAACGACCGCTACGGACACCCTTTCGGCGACGTGGTGCTCCGCGGCGCGGCCGAGCAGATCCGGGTCTCCACCCGCGACCCCGACATCTGCGTGCGCTACGGCGGCGAGGAGTTCGCGGTCATCCTCCCCAAGACCCACCTCTCCGGCGCCCTGGCGGTCGCGGAGCGGATCTGGAAGGAGCTCGGGGCCCGCGCCCACGCGCTGCCGCCGGGGGCGCCCGGCCCGGAGAAGGAGATCCACGTCACCGCCTCGATCGGGATCGCCTTCTACCCCTCGAAGGACATCACCACGCCGGAGCTCCTGCTGCGATACGCCGACGAGGCGCTCTACCAGGCCAAGAAGGCGGGTCGGAACACGATCTGCCTCTACCAGGCCCAGGCCTACCGCTACGAGGCCGAGGGCCGCTGACGTCGCCCGTTTCGGGGTCCCGCGCGAGGCCCGGGGCTCGGTGACCCCGCTTCGAAGGACCTTCCGGGTGTGGTATGACCCGGGGCGGTGAGGGACCCGGGGGCCAGATCCACCAACTCATTGGAACCAGAGGGGTACGACCCCGGGCTGGGTGGACCGCAGGATGCACCCCAAGCCCCGGTCGCCATGGACCCCCAGGCAGGACAGCACAGCGGAAGGATCGTCCCCGCTCCCGTGCCCGAGTCGACGCTCCTCATCGTCGACGACGACGAGCACGTGCGGCGGGCGCTGCGCCGCGTTCTCCGGCGCGCCCGCTGCAAGATCCTGGACGCGCCAGAGGCCCAGACCGCCCTCGAGATCCTCCGCCAGGAGTCGGTCCAGGTGGTGATCTCGGACTACCGCATGCCGGGGATGTCCGGGGTGGAGTTCCTCCGGGCGGTGAAGGAGCGGTGGCCGCGCATCCAGCGGGTCCTGCTCACCGGGCAGGCCGACTCGACCGCGATCGAGGAGGCCGTCAACCAGTCGGAGATCTTCCGCTTCATCTGGAAGCCCTGGGACGACGGCCACCTCCTCATCACCATCCAGAGCGCCGTCGACCAGTACTGGATCGTGGAGGAGAACGCCCGGCTCCAGGGGCTGATCGCCCAGCGGAACGAGGAGCTGGAGCGGGTCAACCGGGATCTGGACGGGAAGCTGGCGGCCCGCTCGGCCGCGCTGGTGCGGGCCGCCCAGGAGTGGCGGGCCTGCTTCGACGCCATCGGCGACCCGCTCGCGATCATGCGGGAGGGCGGCTGCGAGGTGGTGCGGGCCAACTTCGCCTTCGCCCGGGTGGCGGGCGTCTCCGTCCACAGCCTCTCCGGGCTGCGCTGCGCCGGCCACGCCTACGGCGGGCTCCCGTGCCCGTCGGGCTGCATGATGCCGGCCCGGGGCCCGGCGGAGCGCGAGGTGGCGGTCGGCGACCGGACCTGGCTGGTCCGTTCCTTCCCCTTCGAGGACGAGGGGGCGCAGGTGGTGGTCTTCAAGGACGTGACCGACGAGCGCGAGGTCACGCGGCGCCTCTTCCACGCCGAGAAGATGTCGGCGGTCGGCCAGCTGGCCGGCGGCGTGGCGCACGAGATCAACAACCCGCTGGGCGGGATCCTGGCCTTCGCCCAGCTGATGAGCCGCGAGGACCGCAGCGCCGCCGACCTCGAGAACCTCAAGATGATCCAGGACGCGGCCAACCGCGCCAAGCGGATCGTCGAGTCGCTGCTCCGGTTCTCCCGGCGCCCGCGCCCGGCCGAGAAGGGGCCGGTGGCCCTCGCCCAGGTCTGCGACGACGCCCTCTTCCTCCTCTCCTCGCAGCTCAAGGGGGGGAAGGTCGAGGTGGTGCGCGAGTACCACCCGGTCACCGCCCTCGGGAACCACAACCAGCTCGAGCAGATCGTGGTGAACCTGCTCGTGAACGCCTTCCAGGCCATGGAGGGCGTGGGCCAGGTCCACATCGGGGTGGGGCCCGGGGGACCGGGCCGGGCGCGGCTCTCGGTGGCCGACTCCGGCCCCGGGATCCCCGACGACGTCGCCAAGCGCATCTTCGAGCCGTTCTTCACCACCAAGCCGGAGGGCCAGGGCACCGGCCTGGGCCTCTCCATCTGCTACCAGATCGCCGAGGAGCACGGCGGGACCATCCGCCTCGAGCACGCCGAGCAGGGCGCCTGCTTCGTGGTCGAGCTCCCGGCCGCTCCCGCGAAGCACGACTGATGAAAGGAGCCGAGGTCATGACCGAGGCAGCCGAGGTGAAGCCCGTCCGCGTCCTGGTGGTCGACGACGAGCCCAGCCTCCTCCGCGCCCTCGAGGCGCTCCTGCGCAAGAAGGGGCACGACGTGGTCGGGGTGGACTCGCCCATCGTCGCCACCCAGAAGCTGGCGCAGGAGGACTTCGACGTCGCCCTGCTGGACATCAAGATGCCGCAGCTCTCGGGGCTCGAGCTCCTGAACGCGGTCAAGCACCGGCGGCCGGAGGTGGAGGTCATCATGATGACCGGCCACGCCACGGTGGAGACCGCCCTGGCGGCGGTCCGCGCCGGCGCCTACGACTACCTCACCAAGCCTTTCGAGGACGTGGAGGTCGTGGCGCGCGCGGTGGCCAAGGCCGCCGAGCGCAAGCAGCTCTTCGACCGCAACCGGCAGCTGGAGAGCGCCCTGCGCGATCGCGAGGGCTCCCCGAGCGAGGGGATCGTCGGCAACTCCGGGCCGATCCGGGAGGTCACCCGGATGATCGAGGCGGTGGCCTACAGCGCCACCACCGTGCTGGTCACCGGGGAGAGCGGGACCGGCAAGGAGCTGGTGGCCCGGGGGCTCCACGCCCGGAGCCCGCGCAAGGGCCACCCCTTCGTGGCGCTGAACTGCGGCGCCCTCACCGAGACGCTGCTCGAGTCGGAGCTGTTCGGCCACGTGAAGGGGGCGTTCACCGGGGCGCAGCGCGATCAGAAGGGGCTCTTCGACGCCGCCGACGGCGGCACCATCTTCCTCGACGAGATCGGCGACATCCCCCTCTCCACCCAGGTCCGGCTCCTCCGGGTCCTGCAGGAGGGCGAGATCAAGCGGGTCGGCTCGGCCGACTCGGTGAAGGTGGACGTGCGGGTGATCGCCGCCACCCACCGGGATCTCCCCAAGCTCGTGAAGGCGGGGCGGTTCCGCGAGGACCTCTTCTACCGGCTCAACGTGATCAACGTCCCGCTCCCCTCGCTGCGCGAGCGGGTCGAGGACGTCCCCCTCCTCGCCCACCACTTCCTCCGCCGCTACGCCGATCGCCTGGGGAAGAAGGTCCGCACCCTGTCCCCGGAGGCGATCGAGCTGCTCTGCGGGTACCGCTGGCCGGGCAACGTGCGCGAGCTCGAGAACGCCATCGAGCGCGCGGTGGTGCTCTGCCGCGGCGACGCCGTGAGCCCGGCCGACCTGCCGCCGGCGGTCACCGGCCGGACCGCTCCCCTGGTGCGCGAGGCCCAGGCGGTGGCGGGCGACGAGTCCGCCTGGCTCTCGCTCTCCTACGCCGCGGCGAAGGAGCAGGCCCTGCGGCGCTTCGAGAAGAGCTACGTCGAGGCGCTGATGCGGGCCTGCGACAACAACATCTCCGCCGCCGCCCGGAAGGCGGGCATGGACCGCTCGAACTTCAAGCGCGTTCTGCGGAAGTACCGGACCGACGTGGAGCCGGACGCGGGCGACGAGGGCGGCGAGGTGGCCACCGGGTAGCGCGGGCCGGGCGGCCGGCCTCCCCGCGCCGCCCGATTCAGAACAGCGCGTCCGCCAGCCGCGGGTTCGGGACCGCCCGCTCGGTGGTGAGCCGGACGCGGAGCGCCCCGCCTTCGTAGGCCTCCACCGCCCGCGGGAACCAGTCCCCGCCGGTGGGCGAGCCCCACCCGAGCAGGCGCACGTCCTCGAGGGTCGGCCCCTCGGCCGCGATCAGCCGCAGCGGCTGGAAGCCGTCCTTGTCCACGAACGCGAGGGGCTTCGCGTCGCGCTCCCGGCCGCCGATCACGTAGGCGATCCGGCCGTCGAAGCGGCCGAGCGAGACGTCGGGGACCGCCACGCCCCGCCGGGCGAGCGCGGCGGCGAAGGCCTCCGGGGCGTCCCCCGCCGCCGGAGCGGCGAGGAGCGCGCAGGCCGCCCGCACCAGCGCCACCGCCGAGGGGACCTGGTCGAGGCCGCCGCGGCCGGTGAGCCGGCCGTCGCGCACCGCCACGAAGGGGCGCTCCGCCTCCGGGAGCTCCGGCGGGGCGAGCTCCAGGCGGCAGCGCCCCGGCACCTTCATCAGGAAGCGGGCGGGGAGGGCGAGGAGGCCTCCCGGGCCCCGGGGCTGGCCGGCGGGGGCGAGCCGGTCGGCGGGCGGCCCCTCCGCCTGGAAGGTCCCCCGGACCTCGAGCGACTCGAGCTCCAGGGCGGCGCGCCGCTCCCCGAGCCGCTTGAGGATGGCGGTGGCGGGGAGGAGGTAGGCGAGGGCGGGGAGGGCGGCTGCCAGGGCGAGGGCGGCGACGGCGGCACGGCGGAGGCTGCTCACTTCACGATCTCCCGGAGGAGGGCGCGGAGCGGGCCGGCCAGCTCGGGCCGCTTGAGGGCGTACATGAGGTTGGCCTTCAGGTAGCCGAGGCGCTCGCCCGCGTCGTAGCGGTCGCCCTCGAACCGGTACCCGAGGAGCCCCTCCTCGCGGGCGAGGACCGCGAGCGCGTCGGTGAGCTGGATCTCCCCGCCCACGCCGGGCGAGATCCGCTCCAGGATGGGGAAGATGGCCGGGGGGAGGACGTAGCGGCCGATCACCGCCAGGTGGGAGGGCGGGTCGTGCTTCGGCTTCTCCACCAGCCGGTCGATCCGGAGGGTGCGGTCGTCGAGCGGCTGGCCGGCCGCGATCCCGTAGAGCGGGGTCTCCGCCGCCGGCACCTCCATGAGGGCGATGGTGCCGAGCCCGTGGCGCTCCCAGCAGCCGGCGAGCTGCTTCGCCGCCGGCACGGGGGCGTCGATGACGTCGTCGCCGAGCATCACCACGAAGGGCTCGTCCCCCACCAGGTCCCGGGCGCAGAGGACCGCGTGGCCGAGGCCGAGCGGCTCCTGCTGCCGGACGGTGATGACGTTGGCCATATGGGCGATGGCGCGCATCTGCTTGCGCAGCTCGTGCTTGCCGGTCCGCTCCAGGTGGGCCTCGAGCTCCGCCGCGATGTCGAAGTGGTCGACGATCGAGTCCTTCCCCCGGGCGCAGACCAGGATCACGTCCCGCACCCCGGCCGCCACCGCCTCCGCCACGATGTACTGGATGGTAGGCGTGTCGACGATGGGGAGCAGCTCCTTGGGGACCGCCTTGGTGGCGGGAAGGAACCGCGTTCCCAGCCCCGCGGCCGGGATGACCGCCTTGCGAACCGTCTGGGTGGTCATGCGCCGGGCAATGTAGCCCAGCTCCAGCCAGGGGGCTACCGCTCGCTCCGCTCCGTCTCGGTCTTGCACTCGATGCAGAGGTCGGTCATGGGGCGCGCCCGGAGGCGGGCGGTGCCGATGGGCCGCCCGCACCGGGTGCACTGGCCGAAGGTGCCCGCATCGAGGCGCGCCAGCGCATCCTGGAGCTTGCCGATGAGCTTGCGGTCGCGGTCCCGCAGCCGCAGCGACGAGTTCCGCTCCTCCTCGACCGTGGCGCGGTCGCTGGGGTCGGGCAGCTCGTCGGCCTCCTCCGTCGTCATCGCGTGGACGGCCTGGCTGCCGTGCCCGATGAGGGCCTGGAGCTGGCCCTGGAGGAGCTCGCGGTACCGGTCCACCTCGCGCTTGCGCATGACCCGCCTGCCTGGCCTCGCCGGGTGAGCCGGGTGAGCCTCGTCTCCCCGGTCCCCGCTCGCCTTCCGTTCCCTCCTCGAAACGCTAGCGCGTTCGCGGGCGCCGCCACAAGCAACCTTGCCGGGGTCGAGGAGGGGTGTATCCTCGGCGGGTGCAAACTCGCCCACTCGTCCTCGTGGCCCTGTTGCTCGCCGCGCACCCGTCGGCCGCGGCCGATCCGGCGCCGCCCCTGACCGTCCCGGATCTCGTCGGACCGCGGGTGCTGTCGCTGCAGGCGGGTGTGGGGATGGCGACCGGGACCGAGGCCCTGTTCATCAACCCGGCGGCCATCGCCGCCCGCAAGCGGTACACCATCGACACGTTCTACCTGACCGATCGCCGGCCCGAGCTCGCCGGCGACCTCCAGCAGCAGGACTACCTCGGCGCGAGCGTGGCCGATTCGGCCACCACCGCGGTGGCGGCCGGCCTCAACTACACCCGGGTCCTCAAGGGCGTGGAGAACGGGACGCTGATCCGGCTGGCCCTGGCCGCACCCATCACCCAGGGGCTCTACCTGGGCGTGCAGGGGAACTACTTCGACCTCCACGGCGCT
>DATKAL010000470.1:0-6988 GCA_035498135.1 Anaeromyxobacter sp. | reverse complement strand
GAGGGCGCCGTCGGCCCCGGTGCGCCCCTCCCGGAGCCCGGCCATCACCGCCCGCCAGCCCTCGGCCGCGTCCGGCCCCGCCGCCCGGAAGGCCCGCGCGAAGCGGCGGCGCTCGGCCCCGGAGAGCCGGCGCTCCAGCCGGGCGCCGGCGGGGGTGAGGCGGAGGGCCTTGCGGCGCCGGTTCTCCGGGACCGCCTGGGAGGCGAGGAGCCGCTGCCCGAGCAGCTCGCGGAAGGGGCGTGCCAGCGCCTGCTTGGAGACCCGGAGGATGCGGACCAGATCGCCGGGCCCGAGCCCCGGGCTGCGGCGCACGAAGTAGAGGATCCGGTGGTGGACCCGGGAGAGCCCGCGCTCCGCCAGCACCCGGTCCGGCTCGGCGGTGAGGTCGCGGAAGGCGAAGAAGATCACCCCCAGGGCGTCGTCGAGGGGGTCGGCGGTCCGGTCGGCCGGGTTGACGGGATGGCGCGGGGCGGCTGTAATGGTCAACTCCATTGACCTGTGTGGTCCGGCCTCCACTCTAGCACCGGACCCGGGAGGCGACGATGGCGATCCCCGTCGAGCGGACCCGCACGCCCCGGCCCCGTCCGGCCGAGAAGGACCTCGGCTTCGGGCGCTGGTTCACCGACCACCTGTTCCGGGTGGACTGGACGGAGGGGAAGGGCTGGCACGACGCCCGGGTCGAGCCCTACCGCCCCATCCCCCTCGACCCGGCCGCCTCCGCCCTCCACTACGGGCAGGCGATCTTCGAGGGGCTCAAGGTGTTCCGGCACCGGGACGGCCTGCGCCTCTACCGCCCCCGGGACCACGCCGCCCGCCTGGCGGCGAGCGCCCGCCGCCTCTGCATGCCGGAGCCGGATCCGGCCCTCCTCCTGGAGGGCGTCCGGGCGCTGGTCCGCGCCGACGCCGAGTGGATGCCGTCCGGGCCGGGGACCGCCTTCTACGTCCGGCCGGTGATGTTCGCCACCGAGCCTTTCCTCGGGGTCCGCCCCTCCCATGCCTACACGCTGCTGGTGCTGATCTCGCCGGTGGCCGGCTACTTCTCCGGCCCGCCCCGGCCGCTCCGGATCTGGGTGGAGCGCAGCCGGTCCCGGGCGGCGCCGGGCGGGATCGGGGGGGCCAAGGCGGCCGCCAACTACGCCGCCTCCCTGCTCGCCGCCGAGGAGGCCAAGGAGCACGGCTTCGACCAGGTGCTCTGGCTCGACGGGAGCGAGCACCGCTTCCTCGAGGAGATCGGGACGATGAACGTCCTCGCCCAGCTGGGCGGCGCGGTGGTAACGCCGTCGCTCGAGGGGACGATCCTCGCCGGCGTCACCCGGGCGAGCGTGATCCAGCTGCTGCGCGAGTGGCGGGTGCCGGTGGAGGAGCGCCGGCTCGCGCTCGACGAGCTGGTGGAGGCGGCGCGCGCCGGCCGCCTGGAGGGGCTCTTCGGGACCGGCACGGCCGCCGTGGTGGCGCCGATCGGCGAGGTGGCCTGGGAAGGGTCCGCCCTCTCGCTCCCCCCAGGCGGCGCCGGCTCCCTCGGCGAGCGGCTCCGGGCCGAGATCGCGGCCATCCAGCGCGGAGACGCGCCGGACCGGCACGGGTGGCTCGAGCCGGTCTGAGCCTCTCGGCGCGCGCCAGGGGTCGCAGCCCCCTCGCAGGCCCGCCGCGGGCCGCGGCGAGGTGGGCGACGCTCGACCCTCGCCGAGCGGATGCCGGCCGGGCTCGAGCGGCTGAAGCCCCACGTCGACGACCCCGCCGAGCACGACGCGAGGCCCGGCGCGTCGGCGGCGCCCGCGAAGCCCCGAGGCGAGCCCTCACACCGCGGCGGGCGCGCGCTGGGTCAGGGTGGTCGCCTCCACCGCCACGCCGCCGCGCAGGTAGAGGCGGGGGACGCGCGCGGCCACGCCCGCCAGGACCTCCCAGGAGATCGTGCCCTCGAGGGCGGCGAGCTCGTCGGCGTCCACCCGCTCCTCGCCGTCGCGCCCGAGGAGCGTCACCACCTCCCCGTGCTCGACCCCGGGGACGGCGGTCACGTCCACGGTGATCATGTCCATCGAGACCCGGCCCACCACCGGGGCGCGGCGGCCCCGGACCAGCGCATGGGCCCGGCTCCCCAGGCTGCGGCGGTAGCCGTCCGCGTAGCCGCACATCACCAGGGCGAGGCGGGAGGGCCGGCCGGCGGTCCAGGTGCGGCCGTAGCCGACCGTGGCTCCGGGCGCCACCTCCGCCACCCGGGCCACCCGGGCGCGGAGCGCCATCACCGGCCGGAGGTCCACCTCCGGCCCGCAGCGCGGGTCGGGCCGGTAGCCGTAGAGCGCCAGCCCGGCCCGGACCGCGTCCAGCCGGAGCCCGGGGTCGAGGAGCAGGCTCGCCGAGGCGGAGCAGTGGCGCTCGGGGACCCAGGGGAGCCGCCGGGCGGCCTCGCGGAGCGCCTCCCACTGCGCGCGGGTGAAGCCCTGGTCGGCCTCCTCGGCGGCGGCGAAGTGCGTGAAGAGCCCCTCCACCCGGAGCCCGGGCAGGGCGCGGGCCCGCTCCGCCAGCGCGGCGCAGGCCTCGGGCAGGAGCCCGTGCCGGTTCATGCCGGTCTCCACCTCGAGGTGGATGGGGACCTCGTGGCCCAGGCGGCGGGCGGCCGCCGAGAGGGCCTCGAGGAGCTCCGCCGAGCCCACCGTCGGGCGGAGCCGGAGGGCGGCCGCCCGGGCGGCGTCGGCGGCCGGGGTGTGGCCGAGCACGAGGATGGGCGCCTCCACGCCGGCCGCGCGCAGCTCCTCCCCCTCGTCCACGCAGACCACCGCCAGCGCGCTCGCGCCCGCCTCGAGGGCGGCCCGCGCCACCGCCACCGCGCCGTGGCCGTAGGCGTTGGCCTTCACCACCGCGTAGAGGCGGGCGGGCGCCGCGCGGGCGGCGAGGAGGCGGACGTTGTGGGCCAGGGCGTCGAGGTCGATCTCGGCCCAGACGGGCCGACCGCCCCAGAGCGAAGGGGAGAGAGGCATGGCCCCGCATCCTAGCCTTTGTGCCGCCGTCGCGTGCTACCCTGCGGCCCGCCGCGGGACCCCCGGAACGGCCCGCAGGGAGGACGCCATGAGCCAGAGCCGCTTCCACGAGCTGTGCAAGTCGCTGGAGGACGCCCGGGCCCGGTTCGCCGGGTACCACTCGGAGTGCGTGCTGTTCGCGGCCACCCTCTCCCGCGGCTTGACCGAGTACGCGAACTGGCCCCGCGAGCTGGTCGCCTACGAGCCGCTCGCCGGCCCGAACGCCGGCACGCCCACCCAGAAGATCGAGGACGCGATGCACCTGGGCGAGGACGCCTTCTGGCACGTCGGGCTGAAGCTGGCCCTGGAGGTGCCGAAGGGCCGGGACGCCATGCTCCTCGAGATCCGGTTCAAGAAGCTCGAGACCCGCTACATCATCTCGCTCTTCGGGCTCGAGGATTTCGAGGTGGCGGCCCCCACGCCCGAGGCCCTGCAGCCCATCTACGAGGCGATCCTGAACGCCGTGAAGCGCCACTACGACTACGGCCTGCGGCTCTTCCTGGAGAACGGCGGGCGCGGCCTCAAGATCCCCATCTCCAACCAGCGCCTGCTGGAGATGGCGCGGGGCGCGGGCGGAGCCGGGTAGCGCCGCTCGCGCTACGGGCGCCCGGCCACCGCCGCCACCGTCGCGAGGTACCTCTCCACGCCGCCGCCCCCCGGGGCGAGCACCGCCGCGACGTAGGCGTCGCGCTCGGCCGCCATCACCTCGAGGTCGAAGACGGAGAAAGACTCCTCCCGCGCCGGGCGCCAGCCGGCGTCGTCCCCGACGATCACCCGCACCGGCAGCTCGTCCTCCCGGTCCCACCAGGCGAGCACGACGTGGTCGAGCCCCCGCCCCTGGTGCTCGATCACGAACCCGACCCCGGGACGCTCGGGCGTGACGGCCGGCTCGGGGAGGGCGGAGAGGGCGAGCCCCCGGCCGCCGGAGAAGATCGGCTCGTCGAGGGCCGCGCCGGGCAGCGTGACGGTGTAGCGCTTGAGCCGGAAGCCGAGGTGCTCCACCAGCCCGCGGAAGCGGATGGGACGGGGCGCGTGGGGGTGGGCGGGACGGAAGGTCATGCGCGGCGCAGCATAGCCCGGGGGCGTCCGGACGTCAGAAGGTCTCGTTGGCGTTCACGTAGAAGGCGACGCCGTTGCCCGGGGAGAAGGCCGTGTCGAGGGTGAGGTTCGCGCCCGAGGCCCGGTCGAGGAGCACGCGGAGCCCGGCGGCCGCCAGGGGATGGACGGTCTGGAAGAGCGCCCCGGGGTTCCCCGTCCCCCGCTCGCTGGGGGCGGCGGCCCCGGCGGCGAAGGCGGCGCCCAGGAACTGCCAGAGGTGGAGGCGGTACTCGAGCTCGCCGTAGAGCAGGTCGAGGCCGGTGTAGCGCCCCTCCACGTACCCGCGCGCCGAGCGGTGATCGGGATCGACGCCCACCGAGGGGAGGAGCAGGTAGGGCGTGTGGCCGAAGCTCGACCAGGCGAAGGCCCAGGCGGCGAGCACGTCCCGGCGGCCGGGGATGCGCCAGTAGGAGCGCCCGTCCAGGTAGAGCGTGCTCCAGCCGCTCGCCCCCGAGAGCAGCGCGGGATCGAAGCGGTAGCGGGCGAGCAGGTACTGGCCGCGGGTGGCGGCCACCGGGCTGTCGCGGCCGTCCCAGAGCAGGTCCAGGCTCATCCCCGAGGAGAGGGAGCGCCCCGAGGTGCCGTAGGGGTAGGCGCTGAACCGGGTCTGCTCCCCGGCGGCGGCGCGGACGTCGGTGATGTCGGAGAAGAGGTCGAGCGCGTAGCCCACGCCGGCGTAGAGGTGGCTCAGGGCCCGCCGGTAGACGGTCTCGTGGAGCTGGAGCTGCGAGCGGCGGACGGTGGTGCGGTCGGCCTCGGTGGTGTGGCCACCCAGGCCATAGGCCGGGTTGGGGAAGCTCCCGCCGCCCCAGTCCCCCACCAGGATCCAGTCGTCGCCCGGGAGCCGGATGGCGGAGCGGAGGACGATCCCCACCTGGCCGTTGGCGGTGAGGAAGCCGCTCGCCTCGAAGCGGGAGAAGCCGGTCTGCGGCCCGTCGAGCTTGAAGCCGCCGATCGCCGCCGCCCCGGCGCCCGCGCCCATGAGCGGGTTGGCCATCACGAAGGGCAGGATCGCGAGGTGGAAGCGCTTCGGCGCCGCGTCCGGACGGGGCGGCGGGCTCGACCCGAGCGCCTCGGCGAGGAACTCGGGGAAGTCCTCGGAGGGCGCGGGCGGCGCCGGGAGCTCCGGGGCGGGTCCGGGCGCCGGGCCGGGGAGGCCGGGCGGATCGGCCCGGGCGCTCGCCGGGCCGAGGGCGGCGGCGCCGAGGAGGGCGGCGAGGAGGAGCGTCGGGGGGCGGAGCGCGCGCATCGGGCGCGATCGGGTGGCCCCGACCGGCGCGGCAATGTACCAGAGCGGCCCGGAGGGGCGCGACCTCGGGCGGCGGTCAGCTGGTCGGCGGCGCGGCTGGGGCCGGCGCGGGCGGCGGCGCCCCGCGCAGGCGGAAGGTCTCCCGGACCTTGTCGAAGGTGGGGAGGTCGAGCGGGTAGTAATGGCGCTCGGGCGCCACGTAGTAGATCCAGAACAGGCGGCCGCCGTCGGTCGCGCCGTAGAGGGTGGCGCGGCGCGGCAGCCCGGCGTCGCGGAAGGCGGCGAGCACGTGGAACCCGGGCCGTCCGCAGACCTGGGCGGGCGCGCTCTCCAGCAGCCGGACGTCGGTCAGGTCGTCGGCGGACTGGAGATCGTCGACCACCAGCTCCCCCAGCTCGGCGGGCGACATGCCCGCGGTGACCGGGCGCTTGCTCTTCCCGAACCCGAGCGGCTTCCCGAGCTCGGTCGTGCCGGCCACGATCCGCTGCAGGGCGGTGCCGTCCCGGGTGGCGAGGAAGGTCTCGACCGGCGGCTGGTAGTTGCGGCGCATCCAGCCCGCCGGCCCGTCGATCTGGAACCCGGCCCTGTCGGCGGTGTAGGTGCCCTCCGCCGGGACCCAGGCGGGCGGCTTGGCGGTGGCGCAGCCCGCCAGCGCGAGCGCGAGGAGGAGCGGGGCGGCGGCGATCCTCATGGCTTCCCTCCGGTCGCTTCCTTGACCATGGCCTCGACGTGGGCGCGGTCGGGGGCGGTGGGGGCGAGCCCCAGGTAGTGCTCGAACGCCTCGCGTGCCCCCGGCCCGTCTCCCTTCCGCCGCAGCATCAGGCCCAGCCCGCGCCAGGCCTCGGCCGCCTTCGGGTCGATCTCCACCGCCCGGCGGTAGCTGGCGAGCGCCGCTTCCTCCCCTCCGGCGGCCCCCTCGCGGCGGGCGATCTCGCCCAGGGCGAGGTGGCCCTGCGCGTCGTCGGGGCGGAGCGCCAGGTAGCGCTCGGCCTCCCTGCGGGCGGAGGGGAACCGTCCGGCGGCCAGGTCCCCGCGGGCGGCGTCGAGCAGGACCCCGGCGGTTCGCCTCCCGTACCGCTCGACGCCGTGCTCGCCTCCGCTCGCGCCGCTCGCCTCGGCCAGGGCCCGCATGCTCTCGATCCGCTCGTCGAGGCGCGGGTGCGAGGCGTAGAAGGCCGAGCCGGGCTTGATCTTCTCGGCGGTGACCCAGTCCCGCATCCGCTCGAAGAGCCTGGGCGCGTCGTGCGGATCGTAGCCCGCCGCCACCACCCGGCCCAGGCCCTCGCGGTCGGCCTCGCGCTCGAGGTCCCGGCTGTAGCCGGCCACCGAGGCCATGAAGACGAGCCCGCCCGGGCGGGCCGCCGCCCCGGTCCAGGAGGAGAGGACGTTCAGCAGGGCGCCGCTGTTCTCCGCGCTCCGGAGCTGCTTCAGCGCGTGGCGCTCGACGGCGTGGGTCATCTCGTGGCCGAGGAGCGCGGCCAGCTCCGCCTCGTCCCCCACCAGGGTCAGGATCCCGGTGTTCACGTAGACGGCGCCGTTCGGCAGGCAGAAGGCGTTGGGGGTCCGGTCGCGCACCACCCGGAAGCGGAACGGGATGGCCTGGAAGACCTCCGCCGGCTCGAGCCGG
>DATKAL010000469.1:0-3086 GCA_035498135.1 Anaeromyxobacter sp. | reverse complement strand
GGGGAGGAGCTGATCGCGCTCGCCTCCCGGGCGCTGGCGCTCCTCGAGGAGTCCGACTGGGGCGAGGAGGGGCGCGCGTGACCGCGTTCCTCGTCGCCCTCGCCCTGGCCGCGCCCGCGGCCGACGCCGCCGCCGCCGCGCGGTTCGAGGCGGCGAACGGCGCCTACCTGGCCGGCGACTTCGCCACCGCCGCCCGCGGGTACGAGGCCCTCCTCGCCGACGGCTTCGAGAGCCCGGCGCTCCACCTCGACCTCGGGAACGCCCGCCTCCGGCTGGGGAAGCGGGGGCTGGCGGCGGCCAGCTACGAGCGCGCCCTCCGGCTCGATCCCTCCGACGCCGACGCCCGCTTCAACCTGGCCCTGGCGCGGGCCGACGACGTGGACCGGGTGCTCGGGGCGGGGGAGCCGCCGCTCGCGATCCGCGCGGCCGAGCGGGTCCCGGACGGCGCCGCGGCGGCGGTGCTGGGGACCGGCTGGGCGGCGCTCTGGCTGGCGCTCGCCCTCGGGCAGGCGGCGCCGCGCCGGGTGCGCGCGCTGCTGGCGGGCGCCGCGGTGGCGGCGGGCCTGGCAGCCGTGCTGGCGGCGGCGCTGCTCCTCGCCAAGGCGGCGGACCGCCGGACGCCGGCGGCGATCGTGATCGCGCCGGCCAGCCCGGTGCGCGAGGGGCCGGAGGAGGCGCTCCGCCCCGCCTTCGAGCTCCACGAGGGGACGCGGGTGCGGGTGCTGGAGGTGCGCGGGGCGGCGGCGCGGGTGCGGCTCGAGAACGCCCTGGAGGGCTGGATGGCGACGGGGGATCTCGAGCCGATCTGAGGAGCCGGCGCGTGCTTCGCGCCGGCTCCGGCGTCGCGAGGGCCGACGAGGCGCCGCCCGGTCAGGCGCAGCGCAGCCGCTCGACGAGGGCCGCGTCGCCGCCGGCGCGAAAGGCGTCGAGCGCGTCGTCCGCGGGGGAGCGGCCGGAGGCGGCGCGCGCCTGGAGCGGGGCGAGCCAGACGCGCTCGTCCTCGCCGCGCTGCCCGCAGCAGTGCTGGCGGCAGAGGCCGTTCGAGGCGGCGTCGAGCAGGGTCGAGGCGAGCTCGGCGAGCGAGCGCCCGTCGGGGAGCCGGCCCTGGAGCCCCTCTCGCCCGGCGGCGATCGTGAGCGCCCGCCGCTCGGGGACCGCCAGGCGCCGGACCGCGTCCCACGCCCAGGCGCGCGCCTCGCGGTCGTAGAGGATCCCCTTCCAGAAGGCGACCAGCGCCTTGGTGAGGTCGGGGTCGCAGGAGTCCGCCCCCCGGACCTCCAGCACGCCCTTCACCCGCACCTCGGGGAAGAGGGTGGTGAGGTGATCCTCCCAGTCCGACAGCATCGCGCGCTCCCCCTCCAGCCCCTCCGCCAGGAAGGCGCGGAACGTCCTGCCGGCCGGATCGACGTAGGCGCCCCGGCGGCGGAGGAAGATGAGGGGGACGTCGAGCGCCCACTCGACGTAGCTCCGGTAGGGGTCGTCCTCGAAGCCGGGCTCGAAGGCGAAGGGGAGGAGACCGCACCGGGCCGGGTCCACCTCCTCCCAGACCGCCACCCGGAAGCTCTTCCACCCGGAGGGCCGGCCGTCGACGACGGGGGAGTTCGCGAGCAGGGCGGTGATCGCCGGCTGGATGGCGAGCGCCACCCGGAGCTTCTCCGCCATGTCGCGCGGGCCGGAGAAGTCGTAGGAGGCCTGGACCGAGGCGGTGAGCGCCATCATGTCCTCGGCGCGGCGCCCGCGCGCCGAGAGGAACGGGCGCATCACCCGGTAGCGGTTCTTCGGCATCCAGGGGACGCCGGCTGGCGTGCCCCAGGGCCGGTACCCGGCGGCGAGGAAGGCGATCCCCTCCGCGTCGGCGATCTCCCGGCACTTGGCGAGGTGCCGGTCGAGCTCGGCCGCGACCACGTGGACGTCGGCGAAGGGACGACCGGAGAGCTCGATCTGGCCGCCCGGCTCGATGGAGACCGTGAGGCCGGTCTTCTGCATGGCGATGACGCGCCCCTCCTCCTCGAAGGGCTCGTAGCCGAAGCGCGAGAAGGCGCGGAGCACGGAGGCGACGCCCGGCTGCCCCTCGTAGGCGAGGGGCCGGGTGCCGCCGCGGACGACGGTGAGCTTCTCGTGCTCGAGGCCGACCTTCCAGTCGGCCCGGGGGCGCTCCCGCTCCGCGAACCAGCGGACCAGGTCCTCGATCCCGCGGACGGGAGGGCTCTCGTGCGGGCGGGCGTCGAGCGACATGCGGCGCGAATCTACCTGCGGAGGGTCCCCGGCGCTACCCTGGCGAGGCGCCCGCCGCCGTGGCCTCCCGCTGGGCGTGCGCGCGGGGACCGCGGGGAAGGAGCAGGTCCTCGAGGAAGAGGCGGCCAGCTCCGCCCGCCCCGTGAGCCCGGCCTTGCGATGGACGGCGAGCGCCTGCTGCCGGGCGGTCCGCTCGCTCGTCCCCCGCTGGTCCCGGAGCCCCTTGAGCAGGAGGAGCACGACCTCCGCCTCGGGCGGAGGTGAGCCCATCGGCCCAGCTGGCGGCCGATGGCGGCGGAGCCGGCGAGGTGCTCCTGGGACTCCGCCCGGAAGCGCGCCAGGTCGGCCTGCGCGCGGGAGAGATCTCGCTGGAGCGCCCGGGCCCGCCGCCGCGCCGCGAGGAGCTGGCCGGGCGGGGCGAGGGTCCCGGTGAGCGCGGCGAGCAGGATGGCGAGCTCGAGCGCGAGGTGGGCGCGCGGGGCTCCCGGCCAGGGCGCCCCGCCGATGTCGAGGCCGATGAGGAGGGACACGGTGGCCAGCGTGACGGCCGGGATGGCGGGGACCCATCCCGGCAGGGCAGCAGGGTCGGGGGCGGAGACCGGGGGACGGAGGCGGGGTCGGTGGACGGCGGCCCGGGCGCGCTGGTCGGTGGGTCGGTGGGTCGGTGGTGCCGGACATGCGGGGTGCCATGCCGCGTCGGTGGTCGGTGGTGCCGGACATGCGGGGTGCCATGCCGGACGTGTCGGTGGTGCCGTGTCGGTGGTGCCGGACATGCGGTCAGTGGTCGGTGGTGCCGGGTCGGTGGTGCCGGACATGGGTCGGTGGTGCCGGACATGCGGGGTGCCATGCCG
>DATKAL010000468.1:0-2832 GCA_035498135.1 Anaeromyxobacter sp. | reverse complement strand
CGCACCACCCGGACCTCCTCGCCCGGCTGGAGGTCCGACTGGTTGCGGGTCGTGCCGCCCTGCGAGAAGACCCAGGCGCCGGTGTTCGGGTCGAGCTGGGCCAGGTAGAAGGGGCTCATCCCCGGCGGGCTGGTGGGGGGGGAGCCGCCGCGCCGGATCAGCACCACGTCCCAGGGCACCAGCCCGCCGAGCTTGGCGAGGCCGCTCGGGTCGAAGGAGAGCAGGTTCTGGCCCACCCGCAGCGTGAGCCGGACCTGGGAGTTCCCCGCGTCGCCCGGGTAGCGAGCGTAGACGAGGAGGGTGTTCTGCCCGAGACCGGCGCCGCCGAGGAGGGCGCGGGCGTGGCCGTCGGCGTAGGGAGGCGGGGGGTTGGCGGCGCTCACCTTCAGGGTGGCGTCGAAGCCGGTGTAGTCCGTGCCCCCCGGGCCGCGGAAGGTGCGGCTCACGTAGAGCCGCTTCCCTCCCTCCTCGAAGAAGGCCCGGACGGCGTGCCACACGTAGTTGTGGAGGGTCCCGGCGTCGGCGAAGGCCAGCTGGCGGCGGTTGCCGTAGCTCTGCTCGAACTCGACGACGCTGGTGAGGATCTCGCAGGGGAGGTCGATCGGCCCGTAGCGGGTCGGCCCCACGAAGCCGGTGGTGGTGGTGCTGAGCCCCTCGATGCTCTTCGAGCGGAAGGAGGTCTCCTCCACGAAGACGCCGGGCGCAAGGTACTCTGGCATCGCTCTCTCCTGGCCGCCTCGCCGGCGGCATCACGCGGTCACGCGCACACTCCCAGCAGGCGGGTCGGTGTCGTCCGAGCGGACGACGAGCTCGCGGCCGAAGCGGACGGTGAGGCCCGCGAGCGGCACCGCGCCGGCGTAGCGGCCCCACAGGGCGGCGGGCGGCTGCCCCAGCACGGTGCAGAGGTCGGGCGCGGCCGGGACCGGCGCCTGCCGCGCGTAGTGGGCGGCGAGCTCGAGCGGCCACTCCTGCGCGGTGAGCGGGGGCCCCAGGCCGGGCACGAGGCTCGCCGGCGGGCTGTTGAAGGGATCGTCGGGGGCCGGGTACGGGAGGAAGATCGCCAGCCGGCCGTCGGCGTCGGCCACCCCGCGGAAGGTCGGGCCACCCCCCAGCCGGGCCTCGACGAGGGCCCAGGCGGCCGGGGCCGCCGCCACCGGGTCCCAGAGCTCGGCGCGCACCACCGCCACCGGGCCGGGCACCACCCGGGCGGCCGCCGAGAAGAGGGGGATGGCGTCGTCGATCCCGGGCGGCGAGCCGGGCGGCGAGAGGGGGACGCAGGGAGGGAGGAAGAGCCCCCGGGACGGCGCCGTCGCCTGGAAGGAGCAGGGCAGGAACCGCCCCCAGGGATCGGCGACGTCGATGGTGAAGGTCACCGGCGGGGGCAGACCGGCCCAGTAGGCTCCGTCGCCCTCGCCGAACTGGACCGGCAGGCGCGGGTGCGCGGGCGGGGGCGGGCGGGCCACCAGCCCGGGCAGCGCATGGAAGGCGAACACGCCGGAGGGGCTCGTCGAGGCGGCGGGCGCGGGCGCGGCGGAGGACGCGGGGCGGACGCTCACCGCCAGCCCGTCGCCCACCCCGAGCCCGGAGAGCTCGTCCCGGAAGCGGAAGCCGAGCGGCGCGACCCGCGAGACCGCCTCGAGGAGGGAGACGGCGTCAGGCACCGGAGACCTCCTGGAGGCGAGCGATCCGGGTCTGGACGCGACCGGCCTCGGGCTCCTCGAGCGCCGAGTCGATCTGCACCAGCCGGACCGCGAGGGTGGCGCTGACCTGGAGGGCGGGGGCGACGATCTCCCAGAGGTTGAAGGCGTCCTGCAGCGAGAGCGGCTCCAGCACCACGGTGATCGACTCCTCGGGCCGAAAGGTCTCCGGGGCCCGGGGGCCGTAGTGGTTCAGGAACCCGGAGGCGAGCGTGGGGGTGTCCTCCAGCGTCCGCAGCGCCCAGGCGAGGAGGGTGTGCTGGCGGGTCGCCGACTGCGCCCATGGCGTGAGCAGGTAGTAGAGGTCGACCGGGAGCGGGGGCCGGAGGCGGAAGCCCGAGGGGGCGGGGGGCGGGGCCACGTTCCGCCGGACGGTGCTCGGGGTGACGCGGTAGAGAAAGAGGGAGACGCCCTCCGCCATGGGCTGCTGGAAGTCCTTCGCCTGGTAGAGGGCGAACCCGGCGCCGTCGAACTCCGGCCGCGGACAGGCCTTCTCCAGGAGCGCGAGGAGCGCCTGGCCCACGGTGGCGATGGCGGAGGTGGTGGCCACGCGGATCAGCTCCCGGGGTGGGACGGACCGGCGAAGAGGACGCTCCCGTCGGGGAGCGTCCGGCACACCATCGCGCCGCGAACGACCAGCGCCTCCACGGCGGCCTCGACCGTCTCGCGGGTCGCGGCGCCGCCGAGCCAGACGGCGTGGATGCCGTCGAGGGTGTCGGCGGCGGATGGGTTGACGGTGAGGTAAGCCACTATCGAGGCCATGACCGACCCAGGCTCGTCCAAGCGCGCGGGCACGTATCGCTCGAGTCTCGAGACCAGGCCGCGAGCCTCGCAAGGCGCGTGCCGGTCGCCCCGGCCCGGCGGCGCGCGCGATCTCGCGGACTTCACCGTGCGTCACGCTCGGGCCGCTGGGACGATCCGTCCCGGTCCGGGCGCCGGGCGTCCTCAACCGTGCGTCCTGGCAGGCGCCGGGCCCCGGGCCGGAGAATCCCGGGGACGGGCGGAAAGCGCGCGGCCGCGGCCACGCCTCCGGCAGGCGGGAGGGACCTCCGGGGGGCGCACCGTCCGTGACGATCAGGCGTCGCGGAAGCGGGTCAGGTCGATGTTGTACCGCCGGACGAGCCGCCCCAGCAGC